>JAJDVJ010000195.1 GCA_022826205.1 Silicimonas sp.
GAGATGACGCTTGAAGCGCAGCGGCAACTCTGGAACGACGCCTTGGCGGAGCGGATCGACTGCTATCGCAAGACGGGCAGGAGCATCACGTATTTCGACCAGTGCAGGTCCGTCACCGAATGCCGCCGCGACATCCCTGCAATGGCCGAATGCCCGCTGCGGATACAGCGTGGAACGCTCAAGCGGCTTGACGAAGCCTGCAGGCACTTCTTCCGCCGCACGAAGAAGGGCGGAGCGCCAGGCTTCCCGAAGTTCAAGGGCAAGCCGTTCTTCAACAGCATGTCCGTCGTCTCCGGCGTGAAGGTGCGCGACGGGACATTGCACGTTCCGTCCTTCGGCGCCCTGAGGATACGGCGCAAGGGCGGGAACCCGCATCCTGACGGCAGGCCGGTCTCCGCGGTGCTGAAGCGGGAAGCCGGAAAGTGGATGGCCGTTGTCTGCTACGCAGTCGAGCTGGAAGAGCCGGCAGACAACGGGATCGTTCTCGGCCTTGACCGGAACGGAGGCCAGGTTGCGGACAGCGACGGTGTCCTTCACGAAATGCCGGACATGAAACAGCTCGACGGAAAGGCCAGGCGTCTGCAGCGCCGGCTTTCGCGCTGGAAGAAGGGAAGCAGGCGACGCGAGCGGACGAAGCGGCATCTGGCGAAGGTTCAGCGCAAGAAGGCGCAGAAGCGCCATGACTGGCATCACCATGTGAGCAAGACGCTTGCGGTGAAGGCGGGGACCATCGCCGTCGAGGGCCTGAACGTGAAGGGGATGACGCGCTCGGCCAAGGGGACGGTCGAGGACCCTGGCAGGAATGTCGCCGCCAAGAGCGGGACCAACCGCGTGATCCTGGACACGGGCTGGACGGCGCTGAAGCGGAAGATCGACTACAAGGCGGCGAACGTGATCGTCGTTCCCGCCATGAACACATCCAGGACGTGCCACGAGTGCGGGGCGGTCGAAGCCGCGAATCGCAGAACTCGGGACGACTTCATATGCCTGGCCTGCGGCCATGCTGCCCATGCCGACTTCAATGCGGCGAGGAACATCCGTGACAAGGCGCTTGGCCGGCTTGTTGCGGTGGACGAGGCGTCCGGGATTGGCGCGTCTGCACGGCGAGCGGCGTTTGCGCTGGCAACCTCTGACCCGTGAAATCAATGCCTGCGACGGACTGACGGTCTGTCAAGCTAGGTACATAAGTCCCACTTTTTTGGTTCAGGCCAAGCGTCATGGCCTATCTGAAGGCGAGTTGACCGCCATTGTGAATACGCTTGCCGAAGACCCGTTCGCAGGAAGTGCAATAGTCGGCACCGGTGGCGCACGAAAGTTGCGTCATGCGAGCCGTGGTGGTGGCAAAAGCGGCGGCTAGCGCACGATCCATTATTTTGGTGACGACGACGTGCCTGTGTTTCTTCTAGCGGTCTACGGAAAGGGCGCAAAGGCCAATTTGACGAAGGCTGAGAGAAATGAGTTGGCGAAGCTGTTGCCGAAGATCGCGGATGCATACCGTGCCAATGTCAAAGAACTTGCCCGGAAGCTTCGCGGCAGGAAGTGAAGGAGATCGAAATGAGTTTCGGCAAAGAACTGATCCAAAGTGCAGAAGAGGCCCTAGCAATTGCAAAGGGCGAGGCCGAACCGGCTGGTGTATTCGTTCCTGAATCCGTGGACGTTTCGGCGATCCGGAAGAAGCAAAGCCTTTCGCAGGTTGCTTTTGCCGAGCGGTATGGATTGCCCCTTGGCACCCTGCGCGATTGGGAGCAGGGTCGCAGATCCCCGGACCGTGCCGCCCTGGTGTTGTTGGCGTTGATTGAAAGGAATCCTTCAATGGTCGCAGATACCTTGGCTGCAGCCTGACGCAGCTTGGGAGGCACCGGCGGAAGACAACGACAGGCTGCCCTTGATCACGTTCAAAGGCGTCAAGGATTTGATCGGCCGCACCCCCCGATTTCCCTCGATATATTTTCGTTGGCAGACTTGGAAAAAAAACGTCCTATGAGCGCATCCGTCGGAATGGTTCGAGGTCCCCGGAGTTTCTCATTGTGTCCGAGTTTGGTAGGCTGACACTCTACCTAAGGTGATGATGATCGGGCATCGCTTAAGTTGGCCGCTTCCGATCCCGGAACAGGCCGACAATCAGTAAGTTGCTGCCCGTGGATGTCCAATTGACGCTGGGAAAGACATGCACGCGGCCGGACATCGACCGCCGATGCAACCGTGCTTCCAGCCGGCTTCGACGTTCCCGGTAATGCAAAACGGGAATAGGAATCTAATTCTTGACAGCAGATCGTCCTTGCAAGCGATGAAAGGACTGCACAAGTTCACGTCGGGGCCGCCATGCGACTTGGCGAAATGTGATACCTGACCCTACGTGTATTGGAGCCATGAACGTGCCCAACTTGCTTACGCCCGAACTGTTTCGCTTCCTGCGGGAGCTGCGCAACAACAACAACAGGGAATGGTTCGCGGACAACAAGCCGCGATTTCGTGAAGTCGTGCAGCTGCCGATGATCGGCTTCATCGAGACGATGGCGCCATGGCTTGCGGAAAACGCGCCCGCCTTCGTCGCCGACTCCCGTCTCAACGGAGGGTCGCTGTTCCGTATCTACCGCGACACCCGGTTCAGCGCCGACAAGACCCCCTACAAGACCAATGTCGGTTGCCATTTCCGGCACCGCGCAGGCAAGGATGCCCACGCCCCGGGCTTCTACGTCCACATCGCGCCGGACGAAGTGCTCTTTGGCGGCGGGATATGGATGCCGCCGACACCGGTCCTGAACCGAATCCGCGATGCAATTGTGGAAGACTCCGGGCGATGGCGCGCAATCCAGCGGGCGCCCGCCTTCACTGAAGTGCTCGGCGGGTTGCATGATGCCGGTTCGTTGAAGAATGCCCCGCGCGGCTATTCAGGTGATCACCCCTGTCTTGAAGACCTCAAGCGCAAGTCGCAGTTTGCCTTTGCAAGATGCACCGAAGCTCAGGTCTGCACCGACGATTTCTCCGAGCGCGTGACAGAAGCCTTTGAGGCGTTGTCACCGTTGATGAAGTTCTTGGTCAATGCCTTGGGCCTGGACTGGGAGCGCAGCCGAGACCCGATGTTCGCATGAACCGCTCTGGGCGGTTGGATCCATCTCCTGACTCGCTGGCATTCGCGAAATTTATCCAGAATGTCCTTTCAGGATTGAAGCTTGAGAGTTCATTCGTCCAAGCGATCGCTTGAATTCCCCTGGTGGTTTTCTGGATCAAACTTCAGGAAAAACTCGTACGCCAGATAGATCGCCAAGGCGAAGAACAGAATGAACCAGAACGGGCTGTTCCAATACAGTTCGAGAAGGCTCCAGCCAAAGCAAAGGCCAAAGATCGCGACCCGCCGCCATAACGGACGGAAGACCGGATTGTGCAGCCCGAGCGGGTCCCGCTTCAATTCACGGCTCCCTCTGCCAACGGAGCCCTAAATCCCGACAGACTCATTCCATCACCTCATCTATCGCTACCGCACGACTCTCGGCCACAGAGACGTTCGCGGCTTCCGCCAGAACAAGCGCCATCAGGCCGTCATGGCCGGACACGGGCGGCGCCGTCTCAGACTCAACAACATGCACGAATGCGCTGATCTCGTCCGCGTAGGCCGTTTCGTAGCGTTCCATGAAAAAGTTCTGGAGCGGCGGGCGCATATAGCCGTCCGACGTCGCCGTCTCGACGCGCGCCTCGTGCACGTTTTCGGCAGATGCCATGCCGCCGGAACCCAGAACCTCGATCCGCTGGTCGTAGCCGTAAGCGGCACGTCTCGAATTCGAGATCACGCACTGCCGTCCGGAGCCGGTCTTCAGAAGGACGTTCACGCTGTCAAAGTCCCCGGTTTCGCCAATGGCCGGGTCAACCAGGACCGAGCCTTGGGCAAAGACGCTCTCGATCTCCTCGTCCAGAAGCCAGCGCGCCATGTCAAAGTCATGGATCGTCATGTCCCGGAAGATGCCGCCCGAGCGCCTGATGTAGTCGATCGGCGGTGGCCCAGGATCGCGCGACGTGATCGTCACCATCTCCACATCTCCGACACGACCTTCGACGATCACCGACTTCAACGCGTTGAAATCCTTGTCAAAGCGCCGGTTGAACCCGATCATCAGAGTCGCCCCCTCTGCCTCGACCACGTCCAGGCAAGCACGGACCCTGATGACGGAGAGGTCAACAGGCTTTTCGCAGAAAATGGCCTTTCCCGCTCGCGCGAAGAGTTCGATCTGTTCCGCATGCAGATCGGTCGGCGTGCAGATCAGGACCGCATCGATGTCATCGGCTTCAGCGCAAGCCTGGACTGTCCTGGTTTCGCAACCGTATGCGGACTGAATGGCGTCGGCTGCGGCTGCCAACGGATCATGGACTGCCACAAGCTTCGCCGTGTTGTTTGCGGCAATCGCGCGCGCATGCACTTGGCCGATCCGACCCGCTCCAAGAATTGCAAGTTTCACCGCCATCAGCAAATGTCTCCTGCGGTCATGAACATGCCGCTCAGGGAATCCCGCCGCAAGGTTGCCGTCAAGTCGAATCGCGTCGTGCCCGGCACTGCGGCTTTTCGGCAATGTCCCAAGACGGTATGCACGTGACCATGACCTTCGAACTGAATTCTCTGGCAAACGGCGTGTCGGGATTCGACACGGTAATCGACGTAAGGTCGCCATCGGAATTCGCTGAAGACCGCATTCCCGGCTCCGTCAGCATGCCTGTCCTCAGTGACTCGGAACGGGCGCATGTCGGCACGATCTACACTCAGGAGAGTGCCTTCAAGGCCAGGAAGATCGGAGCCGCGCTGGTCGCGCGCAATGCCGCGCGGCATATCGAGGGGCCGTTGGCAGAAAAGGACGGTGGATGGAGACCTCTCGTCTATTGCTGGCGGGGCGGGCAGCGGTCCGCGTCGTTTGCGTCGATCCTGTCCCAGATCGGCTGGCGGGCAGAGACCGTCGAAGGCGGCTATTCGAGCTATCGGCGACTTGTCGTGCAGTTGCTGTACGATACGGCGTTTCCTTCTTCCGTCGTGCTTCTCGACGGGAACACCGGGACGGCCAAGACCGAGGTGCTCAATCGCGCTGCAGAGAGTGGCGTACAGGCCATCGACCTGGAAAGGATGGCCAATCATCGGGGCTCGGTGCTTGGCGGACAGGGCAAGCAACCCAGCCAGAAGTGGTTCGAGAGCTGTCTGGCGGCAGAGGTGGCCGCCCTGGATCCGGACAAGCCTGTCGTCATCGAGGCCGAAAGCAGCAAGGTTGGAATGCTCAGCATTCCGCCACGCGTGTTCGAGGCCATGAAATCGGCGCGGCGCATAAGGATCGAGGCACCTGTTCTCGCGCGAGCCGGTTACCTCACGCGGGCATACCAGGATCTTGTCAGCGACAAGATCCTGCTGCTTGATCGGCTTGATCGGCTCCAGCGCATTCAGGGCAGGGAGAAGGTTGCACATTGGAAGTTGCTTGCCGAGGCCGGATCCTACCAGGATCTCGCTGAGGAACTGATTCGCGATCATTACGATCCAAGATACGCCAAGGTGCGCGGCCGCCGTCCGATGGGACCGGAATCCGTCATCGTGGCGGAGAGTCTCGGCGAACAGGACCTGGACCTACTGGCAGGGAAGGTCGCCGAACTGGTCAGTCGACCCGGACCATGACGTCGCCACCGGGTTCGAAGGCGCCAATGATCCTGGCATCGTGTCCCATGTCACGTACTGCGCGCAGGACGGCACTCGTGTCTTTCGGAGGCAACGCCGCAAGCAGGCCGCCGGCTGTCTGCGGGTCGAACAGCAGGTCGCTTCGGCCACTGTCGCGGAGGTCGATGCTGGCAGCCGCGCGGTTAGCGGGCCAGATCGAGGATTTCGTCCCAGCCGCGCACAGCGCTTCGGTTCCGTCGTAAATCGGGATTTCTTCAAGGGTAATGCGCGCCGTCAGTCCGGATGCTTCCGCCATGCGGCCAAGATGTCCCGCCAGCCCGAACCCCGTCACGTCCGTCATGGCCGAGGCGCAGCCGGCCAGCAAGCGAGCGGCGTCTCCCTGGGATGTCGCCATGGTTTGAAGGGCGGCGGCGACGTCGTCCCCGTTGGCGTCCCCCGCCATCTCCCCGGCAAGGATTGTTCCGGAGCCAATGGGTCGGGTGAGAAGCAGTGAGTAACCAACCCGAGCGCCTGCCAAGGTGGTTGCCTTGCCATGCGTCAGGCCCGTGACCGTGAATCCGATGACCATTTCGGCGCCGATCGTGCTGTGTCCGCCCGCGAGTGCGGCACCGGCGCGCTGGAACACTTCGGACGCTGCATGCATGATTTCGGCAAGCCAGGATTTCTGCAGGTTCTCGGCCATGGGAGGCAACGTGATCTGCGCAAATGCGGCTTGCGGCTCAGCGCCCATGGCCCAGACATCGCCGAGTGCGTGAAGCGCGGAGATGCGCGCGAACAGCCATGGGTCATTCCAGAATGCGCGCAAGTGATCGGTCGTGACGACTTGTCGTGTTTCGCCGGTTCCGAGAATCGCCGCGTCATCTCCGGGTCCAAGTTCAACATCTGCCCGTTCGTGTTTGGGCAGGTCGGCAAGCACTGAGTCGAGCACTCCTGACCCGATCTTTGAGCCGCAGCCCGTACAAAGCGGCTTCGGCCCGAGAGCCAAGGCCACGCCTTCGGCGCGCGTGCCGGGCAAATCCGGGGCCTTCATGTCCGGCAGCGTGTTCAGCTTGTCCATGAAGACACGGTCAATCCGGTTCTTCCAGCGCCAGACCCAGTCTCCCGTGATGCGCATTCCCCACTTGTCGGCCAGTGCGGACTTGCGTCCCAGCGAAACCAGCTTCAGGTAATGCGACTGCGGTCGGAAGGCACTCAGTTCCGTGCCGGAAACTGCGGCACGAAGGTTGGCGGTCAGAACAGGCGCGGCGCGAACGGCGAATACCCCTGCCTTGGGTCTCGGCGCGTGCTCGAGATGTGCACAGTCTCCGACCGCGAAGATCGCCGGATCCGTGGCCGACTGGAGCGTTGCCCCAACCGTCACGAAGCCGTCCTTCAGGTCAAGCCCGGTTTCCTCAAGCCACGGGAAGGGCCTTGCCCCGGCGGCGCCAACCGTAAGTTTCGTGGGCAGTTCCCGGCCGTCATCAAGAACAACCGCATCGGGAAGGACCTCGCTGACCCGGTTGTTCTGGATCAGTTCGATGCCTTGCCTCGACAACTCGACCAGGAGCTTCGCGCGGGAAGACCTGGCCATGCCGGCAAGCGGGACGTCCGACTCGATCACCCGAATTTCTCCACTGTCCAAGGAGTGCCGCATGGCCATGGCAAGCTCTGTACCGCCCACGCCACCGCCGATCACCGTCACTGGGCCTCCGCCTTCTTCGAGGTGCCGGATCCAGCGTGTGGCAAAGGGCCCAAGCGGCTTGGCGGCGATGCCATGCTCCGGGAAGCCCGGAAGTTCAGGCATGTCCGACGTGATGCCTATGTCCAGTGACGCGACGTCGTAGGCCACGGGTGCGCGACCCTCGATCGAAAGCGTGCGCTCAGTCCGGTCAATGCCCGTGACATGTCCGAAAATCATGCGGGCGTCGGCAAACCTTGCCAGCCGGACAAGGTCGATCTCCAGCGCGTCACGTGGGTAGTGACCTGCCACGAAGCCCGGCAACATGCCGGTATAGGGCGCGGTGGCGCACGGGTTGATGACGGTCAGGCGTGCGCCGGGCAGCGGGTTCATGCCCCAGCTGCGGAGCAGGAGCGCGTGGGTGTGGCCTCCGCCAATCAGGGCGACTTCCTTGGTCAGGGGCAGGGGCAGGGCGTGCATGGGAATTCCCTAGCCTGATGCCGACGGCTTGGCGAGTGTTCAGTAACCGCTCATCTCGAGATAGCCTTCGCCAGAATGGCTGCCGCTGGCCCGGACGGGACCTTCCCAGTAGGAAATTCCCGTGCCCATCCAGCTTTGCGGGTATATCGCCTCGGCGCGGATCGCGATGCCTCGCGCCTCGTGCGCAATGTCCCAGACTACCGGGAGCTGTCGTCCGGCAACCTCCGTCCATTCGACCGGAGTCATCTCGAGAGAACCGACTCGAAGCGGCTCGGGCAAACCGTCTGCGGCAATCCATGTTCCGACAACATATGCACCCCTCGCGAGGTCGCGCAGACGGTAGACCATCAGTTTTTCGCCGTCTGAGAGGTGGAGCGAAATCCAATCCCAACCGGTTTGGTCCGGGGCAAGAGGCTGGGAGGACCACTCCCGGTCCAGCCAGGCCCGTCCCGTGACGTGAACCTCGCCCTCTGGAAGCGTCAGCGTGCCTGATACCGAATAGAACGGCTGCGAGTAGTAGTGGCTGGCCTGCCCCACGAACGACTTGACGGAGAAACCGTGTTCGCCCTGCGGCACGAACGGTCCGTTGCTCGACAGTTCGAGGTCGTATCGGAATTCATGGCTTTGGGCCGTAACGCTCACGGTTGCAAGATCTGGGCCGGCCACGCGCCACTCGTCGATGAACGCCTCGAACGGTGCCGCTGTCACGCCAGCCTGGCCGACGCCGCCGCGCGCCAGACGTTCGGTAAAGAGGTGGCCCGTCGGCGTTGAAACGGCTGCATGCCCCATCCACATCTGGTCTTCCGGCTCGCCGCTCGGCGAAAGCGCGATTCGGAAAAGCGTCCATTGGATTCCGTAGTCAGTGCCGTCGGCATCCCTGAGATTTGCGGTCACGTACCACCACTCGATGCGAAATTCCGGGTGCGAGCCGTGGTCGTTCGGAAACGTGAAGCGCGTCATCGGGTCGGGCAGGGCGTAGCCCTCCGATGTCTGGCCAAGCTCGGCGAAGCCCTGCGCCATGGCCAGGGAATGCGTGATGCAGAACAGCAACGGAAGGAGTGCTCTAGCGTTCATGGCTGAACACCCTTGCGAGATCTGCAGGCGGACGTCTGGCGAGCTGGTATGCAGGCCAGATGCTCGCAAGCCCTGCCGCCCCGAGGGACAACGCCCCAAGCCAGGCCCAATCCAGCGGAAAGAGATGCATCGGCAATCGCCAGCCGAACGCCTCGACATTGATAATCGCCAACAGCATCCATGCGAGAACAAGGCCGACGGGAAGTGCGAACGTGAAGGTGAGTGCCGCGAGAACCAGTGCGCGGATGAGTTCGAGCCTTCCAAGTGTGGTCCTGGTGAGACCAAGCGCCCACGCGGGCGCAAGTTGCGGCAGCCGCATCGAGGCGAGCGTGAGCAGGCTCGTCAGGATGGCCACGCCCGCTACGGCGAGGGTAAGGATGTTGAGGGCGCCCGTGACGGCAAAGGTCCGTTCGAAGACGGCCAGCGAAAACTCCTTGATCACGCCTTGATCGGTAATTCTGTCCTTGGGCAAGCCGAATTCCTTGGTCAGCGCGGCCGTTAGTGCCTCCTTGTTCTGCTCAGGCACGAGGATGCCAAAGTCTGATCGGTCCACGTCTGGATAATTGCGAGTAAGTTCCCCGAGCGGCAGGACGACCTGTCCCAAGGGATTGCCGTAGTCGCTGTAGATGCCGACGACCGTCGTTGTCCATCCGCCGGGCAGGGGCAGTCGGTCTTCAAGCGACAATCCCTCGCGTCTCGCAAGCTGTTCGTTGACCAATGCTCCTGTGCCCTCCGCGATTCGGTTCCAGGTGTCTGGCAGGGACGAAAGGAGCGGCCAGTTCGCGGCATAGATGGGGTGGTCGACTACGCCGTAGATTTCGGCGGGTGCGCCCATGACTTCCGCGTCAACATGCCAGATCGGAAGGACGGCGTCCGACTTGTCTTCGAGAAACGCCATGAATGCAGGAATGTCGGCTTCGTCCTCAACCGTAACATAGAGGTCGCTGACGAGCCGCTGATCAAGCCAACCGGAAAATGTTGCGCGGAAGCTCGCGACCATGGTCCCCACGCCGACATTTGCCGCTAGCGCCAGCAGCAGCGCCATGAGCGCCAGAGAAAGGCCTGGCAGCTGCTGTCGCGTGTCCGCCCAGAACCACTGTCCGATCGGTCCCCTGGACTGTCGGGCTGCGACAGCGATGAGCGACGACAGAACCATCGGAAGGAAGAGCGCGGCCGCAGTGATAAAGCCTCCAACGAGAACGAAGCCGCTTACGAGCCCGCCGCCGAATGTCACGGCAATGAGGGCGGCTGCCAGGCAAATGGCTGCTCCGCCCGCCTGCCAGCGCATCGCGCGGTTGCTGGCCATGATCCATGCGCGTGGACGGGCCGGTGAGAGGGGAGGCATTCTGGCGATGCGCCACAATCCGTTCGCCGCGGCTACGGCCGTGCCGATGCACGCGATGCCTACTCCGCCCAGCCACCAGAAAGGCGAGAGCGTGAGCGCGTCGTTGACGGTCGCGCCGTAGAGACCACGAAGCGAGGCGGCGACATCGGGCAGCAGCGCCGCTGCCATGACGTATCCGACAATGATTCCCAGTGCACCGCCAACTAGCGCCAACGTCAGCAACTCGAAGATCAGGCAAAGGACAATTCGGTGGGCGGAAACTCCGAGCGCTCTTAGCGTGCGCAGGACCGGGCGGCGCTGTTCGAATGCAAGACCCACGGAGCCGTGCACGATTGCAAGCCCGACCGCAAACGACAGGAGCCCGAATGCGGTCAGGTTCAGGTGGAAGCTGTCTGTGAGGCGTCCGAGATCGTTTGCCGTGGCTGGCGGCTTGATCGCTAGCTCGGGTGCCACGGATGCAAGATTGGGGCGAAGCAGCGGTTGGTCGGGAGCCAGGAACATCCTGTTGAAGCCCGTCATGGCCAACAGTTCTTGCGCGGTCGTGATGTCGGCAAGGACAATGTTCGGAGCAAGATCCTCGATTACTCGAAGCCTGTCCTCGAGATCCGGCAGCCGGGCCGCTGTTGCCGGGTTGGCAAGGAGCACCCCGTTCTTCCCGACGAGTTCCGGATAGAGGCTCGACTCGACCGCGGCGGCGATGCTTGTGTCCTGAGGAACCGTGAACGGATCCATGCCCAGAAGCCGGATGCGGCCGTCTTCTGCGGACAGCCATCCGTCGACAAGCGGACTGACAAGCCAGCCAGCCCTTCGAAGGGTCGCGTAGGTCTTGACGGGAATCATGCCTCCATCGGTCCGAACGAGCTCGGAGAGCCCGCCGCCGCCAAGAATGCTGGCGGCCTCTGCATAGGACTTGCGCGCCTCTGCATTGATTGCCTGCACTCCGGACCAGAGCGCGGTGGCGAGCGAAAGGCCCAGCAAGAGCGTCGCCAGCTGGAACGGGCGTCGTCGCCAGTGGGACAGAAGCGCAGTGAGAACCGGTCCGATCACTCTGTCAGCTTTCCGTGGCTTAGGTGCATCCGCCTGTCGGCCGCTTCTGCCAGACGCATGGAATGAGTGGCGATCAGGAGCGCGGCGCCCGTTCTGCGGGCGAGGGACAGCAAGAGGTCGAATACCGCCTGCCCGGTGCCCTCGTCCAGGTTGCCGGTGGGCTCGTCGGCCAGCACCAGTTTCGGTTCGCTCGCAACCGCGCGACCGATTGCAACGCGCTGCTGCTCCCCTCCGGAGAGATCCTCCGGGAACTTCTCGAGATGGTCCGCAAGGCCGAGCGACATGGCGAGTGCCGGCAGGTCGACCGATGCGGCGCGTCCGGCCAGGCGGGCATGAAAGACAAGGTTTTGGCGCACGTTCAGCGAGGGAATCAGGTTGAATTGCTGGAAGACAATGCTGATCGAGTTCCGGCGCAGTGCAGCCCTCCCTCCATCATCCATGACGCAAATGTCTTCTCCGTCGAATAGGACCGATCCGTCATCCGTTGGCTCGAGCCCCGCAATGATGTGCAGGAGCGTGGACTTGCCGGATCCGCTTTCGCCGGTCAGCGCCACGACTTCGCCCACGTCCAGCGACAGTGACACGCCATCGAGCACCGTGATCTGGCGCTCGCTTCCGGGAAAGCCTTTCTTCAGGCCGTGCACGTCCAGCAACATGATGCCAATCTATGTCGGAAAACTGCCGAAAGGACGAGACAAAACGATGGCCGTCTTCCCCTCGGGTCAAGGCGACCCTAAGGTCGTGCCATGAGCAGGACTGCCGGATTCGTACACCTTCGCGTTCACACCGAGTACTCCCTTCTTGAAGGTGCCGTCCGGCTTGGGGAGCTTCCGGGTCTTTGCCGCAAGGGCGGCATGCCCGCCGTGGCAGTCACCGACACGAACAACATGTTTGCGGCGCTGGAATTCTCGGTCTCCGCGATGGATGCCGGCGTCCAGCCGATCATTGGTTGCCAGTTTGATCTGGTGCTTGATGGCGCGAATCCGGAGGGAGGCTCAGCTGCTCCGGCACCGGTAGTATTGCTGGCGCAGTCTCGCGAGGGGTATCAGAACCTGCTGAAACTGAATTCAAGGCTGTACCTTCGAGAGGCCGCCGAACCGCATGTGACGCTGGCTGATCTGGAAGGGCATGCGGAGGGCGTCATCTGCCTGACGGGTGGACCGGACGGCCCGCTTGGTCGACTTTGCAGATCGGGCCAGCGCGGCGCTGCCGATGCGCTTCTCGGGAAGCTGGCGGCGACTTTCCCGAACCGGCTCTACGTCGAACTTCAGCGCCATCCGACCGAAAACGGGCAGCTTCCGGAGCCAGAGCGGCTTTCGGAGCGGCCCAGCATCGAAATGGCATATGAACGCGGCTTGCCGCTCGTAGCGACCAATGACGTGCATTTTCCCGACAGCGACATGTACGAAGCGCATGACGCGCTGATCTGCATTGCAGAAGGAACCTACGTTGATCAGCAGGCTGACCGGCGGCGGTTCACGCAGCAGCACTATTTCAAGTCTCCGGCCGAGATGACGGCGCTGTTCGCCGACCTGCCAGAGGCCATTGAAAACACGTTGGAAATCGCACGCCGCTGTGCGTATGTCGTGGAAAGGCGTGACCCAATCCTGCCAAGATTCGCCGAGGACGAAGTCCAGGAACTCCGGCGCCAGGCAAAGGAAGGCCTCGATGCACGACTGGAAGTCATCGAACCGGCGGCGCCTCGAGAAGAATACGAACGACGGCTCGCGTACGAATTGGACACCATCGAAGACATGGGGTTCCCAGGGTATTTCCTGATTGTCGCTGACATCATCAAGTGGGCGAAGAGCAACGCAATTCCCGTTGGCCCTGGACGCGGTTCCGGGGCCGGTTCGCTCGTTGCCTATGCGCTGACGATCACCGATCTTGACCCGCTGCGCTACTCGCTTTTCTTCGAGAGATTCCTGAATCCCGAGCGAGTATCGATGCCCGACTTCGACATCGATTTCTGCATGGATCGCCGCGAGGAAGTCATCGAATACGTGCAGGAGAAGTACGGGCGTGACCGCGTCGCTCAGATCATCACGTTTGGCGCCTTGCTGTCCAAGGCGGCGGTGCGCGATGTCGGGCGGGTCCTCCAGATGCCGTATGGCCAGGTTGATCGGCTGTCAAAGCTGATCCCGGTCGAAGGCGTGCGACCTGTATCGATCGAAAGGGCCCGGAAGGAAGAGGCCCGTCTCGCGGAAGCGGCTCGCGCCGAAGAGGTCGTCGATCGGCTTCTGAACTATGGACAGCAGCTTGAGGGGCTGCTGCGAAACGCGTCAACTCATGCCGCAGGTGTCGTGATCGGGGACCGTTCGCTCGACGAGCTTGTTCCGCTTTATCGTGATCCTCGATCCGAAATGCCCGCGACGCAGTTCAACATGAAATGGGTCGAGCAGGCGGGTCTGGTGAAATACGACCTTCTTGGTCTCAAGACCCTGACAGTGATTCAGAACGCGCTCGACTTGCTGAGCGAGCGCGGGGTCCAGATCGACATCGGGCAGATCCCTCTCGACGACAAGAAGGCCTACGACCTCTATTCCAATGCAAGAACCGTTGCCGTGTTCCAGGTGGAGAGTTCGGGCATGATGGACGCACTGAGGCGCATGAAGCCCACGTGCATCGAAGACATTGTGGCGCTTGTCGCACTGTACCGGCCAGGTCCCATGGAGAGCATCCCGGAATATTGCGACGTGAAGAACGGGCGTGCCGACCGGCAAGCGCTGCATCCGCTCATCGACCACGTTCTCGACGAGACGCAAGGCATCATCGTTTACCAGGAGCAGGTGATGCAGATCGCGCAGGAAATGGCGGGCTACACGCTCGGGGGCGCCGATCTGCTGCGCCGCGCGATGGGCAAGAAGATCAAGTCTGCCATGGACGCGGAGCGGCCGAATTTCATGGAGGGGTCCAGGAAGAACGGTGTCGATGACCGTACGGCACGCAAGATCTGGGACTTGCTCGAAAAGTTCGCCGACTATGGATTCAACAAGTCCCACGCCGCCGCCTACGCGGTCGTCAGCTACCAGACCGCCTGGCTCAAGGCGAACTACCCGGTCGAATTCATGGCCGGTGTCATGAATTGCGACATTCACCTGTCGGAAAAGCTCGGTGTCTACGCAGAGGAGGTGCGTCGTGGTCTCGGAATCGAGATTGTTCCGCCTTGCGTGAACCGATCCGATTCCCAGTTCGCCGTTAATGCAGGCAAGCTCGTCTACGCCTTGGGGGCGTTGAAGAACATCGGCCTGGAGGCCACGCGGCTCATAACGGAAGCGCGAGGCGACAAGCCGTTCGTCAACGTCTATGACTTTGCGCGGCGCGTTGATCTCCGACAGTTCGGAAAGCGGTCGCTTGAGACGCTGGTTCGTTCGGGTGCGCTGGATGAACTGGACCGGAATCGCAGGCGCGTACTGGAATCGCTTGATGCGCTCGTGGCCTTTTCGGCGGCGGTCCTTGACCAGAGCAATTCCGATCAGGGTTCGCTCTTCGGCGATGCGGGCGAAGACCTGCCTGAACCTCGCCTTGCGTCGGTCGACGACTGGCTTCCAAACGAGCGCTTGGCAGAAGAGCGGGCGGCAATCGGTTTCTACCTTTCGGGCCATCCGCTGGACGACTATGCAATGGCCCTGAAACTTAAGGGCATGCTCACGCTCGCAGAACTGCGGGAGAAGGCCGAACGGGACGATGGCGCCTTGGGCCGTGTCGGCGTCATTGTCAGCGGCTTGCAGGAGCGAAAGTCGAGTCGCGGCACGAGGTTCTTTCGCATGAACATTTCGGATCCGACCGGGCAGGTGACCGGCATCGCGCTATTCCCGGAGAATTTTGACGAGGTTCGCAGGGTCCTGGAATGCACGTCGCAAGTCATCATGAGTCTGGAGGCGCGATCCAACGAGGGCCAGTTTGATCCTGTCGGGCGGTCTGCGGTGCCGATTGACGGAGTCGTGACGGCAGGCGCTTCGGCCGGAATTGACGTGCTGATCGATGCACCCGAAGCCGTGGCGAGCATCGCGTCGGTTCTGACGCGGTTCAAAGACGACAGGTCCATCAAGGGTCGGGGTCCGGTGCGCATCACTGCGTTTTCTGTACCGTTGCCCGACGGCGCGACACAGGACGTGCCAGTGGATATCGGGGAAGACTGGCCGGTTTCGCCACAGATCAAGGGAGCGCTGAAGTCCCTTCCCGGTGTGCTGGCCGTCGAGGACTTGGCAATATAGGTCATTGGATCTTTCCAAGTGAAATCCCGTAGATGCAGTTCAAAGCTTCAGCAGGCTAGC
>JAJDVJ010000107.1 GCA_022826205.1 Silicimonas sp.
CGGGTGACTGGGCACGCCATTGCAACTCCGACCTCGACTGCCCCGACCTGCCGACAGATCACATCCTCTGAACCGACGCCGCAAGCACCGTTTTACTTTCGCGACAGGGCTCGCGCCGCGCGCGGGCGGGGGCTACCAAGTAAATTTTACCAAGCGTGAGCGCCCGATTGTCGTTCTGCTGTTCGGCGGGGACAAGAGTTCTTGGGGTCGGGAAATCAGGACGGCGCTTCATCTTGCGCGAGACCCAAAAGGAAGATGAAATGACAAGGACTGTCACCACACTCCATGACGTGGCCGAACACCTTCATACCGTAGAGGACATGGCTGCGTATCTTGAGGCTTGCATGGAGGAGGCTCCCTCGGATGCGACATTCATTGCCAAGGCGCTTGGCGACATCGTCCGGGCCAAGGGTATGTCCGAGGTCGCATGCGCGGACGGCCAATCCTGGGATAGTCTCCACAGGGCGCTGTCAGGCGATCACAATCCTACGCTGGTCACGGTTCTCAAGGTTCTTGGCGCTGTTGGTCTCAGGTTCCGCGTCGAAGCGGCGTCTCGACAATGACACAAGAGGAGCAGGCACTGGCGGACGACAAGATGCGGGCTGAAGTCGCCAGTAGTCACGCAGAGACCCGTCCAATCGGGGTTAATGCCCTTCTCGCTCCTTTGCTTGCGGCCGTCGCGGTAATGGGCCTTGCTGCGGCGCTCGTGAAGCTGTTCTGATGACGGGGGCATGAATGGGCTTTCGCCGACTGTACCGAGGTTTCGCCGGCGTCGGCGAAGGTGCTGGGCTATCACTGATTCGAGCCGAATTGCCGAGGCTCTCGACGTCCGACATGGCATGATCAATTCCCAAATCCAGTCCAATGTGCGCCGCCGGGCATTTCGGAAGCAAGGACAAAAGGGTGACAAAGGTGCCGAAAGATGATCTTCGAAAAAGCTGACCTTGAGTTGACGCGCTTTGACGCCGCCGAATATCTGGACACGCCCGATGCGCAGTCCGAGTATCTTTCCCTTGCCTTCGAGACCGATGACCCGAGCTACATAAGACGCGCGCTTGCAACGGTTGCGCGTGCGCGGAGAATGAGTGCGGTCGCCGCCCGTGCCATCGAGTCCAGCCTCGACCAGTGCCCAACCCAAAGTGCTGTCGCGGCCCGGGAAAGAGATGCAAAGAAGACAACGAAGTTCGATCCTGCGGATTACCTCAAGTCTACCAACGTGCATGCGGAACTCTTGTCCGAAGCGTTCGAAACTGGCGATCCGACCTTCATCGATCACGCGCTGGACACGGTCGCTCGTGCGCGTGGTATGACGGTCATGCGCGCAATGGGACAAGGTGATGTGGAGATCCCTGAATGAGTTACTGAACGCGCTGCCCGAGGCTTGGCGGGAACGAATGGCGGTAACTGTTGCCGCATTCTGTTACGTGGGTGCGATATTCGTTCTTTCACCCTACGGGAATTTGGCAACGTTCAGCGCCATGGTGGTCTTCGGATTGGTTTTCACTGGCCTCGTCGCGCGCGGATTCAAGCAAGCGACAGCGGACAGCAGCTCCCCGACCGGCCTGGCATGCATCTCTGGTTCCACCAAATGTCCTGGCGGTTCTTCGTCCAATGGCTTCAGTGATCCTTCAGGATGAGGCGAGCGGCCCAGTTGCAGTGCCGCAAGGTCACTCGTCTTTCGCCGGGCGTCAGAGACCGAACAACTTGGAGTTTAGCAAATCGCCAAGCGTTCGTGCTCCGTACATTCGAGTCTCACGACAGAGGCTCCCAAAGCTCGATCGCGTTGCCTTCAGGATCGTGAATGCGGGCGAAGCGGCCAATGCCCTCCATCTCGGTTTCGTCGCTGACCTCTATGCCTGCGGACGTCAGCTGCGCGATCATTGCATCCAGGTTTGCAACACGAAAGTTCAGCATGAAGGTCTTGTCCGACGAGAAATAGTCCGTGTCCGCAGCGAATGGCGAGAAGACCGTGACCCCGGCCTCGGATCTCCAGGGCGTCATGTCCATGTTCGTCGGGGCTGGATCGATGCCAAGGTGATCCCGATACCAGTTTGCAAGGCCTTCCGGGTCCAGGGCCCGAAAGAAAAACCCGCCGAATCCCTGAACTTTCTGCATGCTGCGTCCTCCTGTCTGTGCAGTGACTACCTTGGATGCTGGAGAATGCCAAACAGGTCGATAGTGTCTGACATGGCACCGATCCCGCCCCCTGAAACAGTGCCTGGTTGAGCTGATGCCTTTCGGCCCGGTGCCGGCCACGAGCGCGCCAGGGAAAGGCAAGCGCGGATTCGACTGGCCGCTGATCTGGTCTATGCCAAAGAGCCCGGAAACTTCGCGATTTCGACGAAACGACGAAGAAGACTGTCACGATGGCGAAACCTGTCAAGTATGTGCAAGTCGCATGATGAACTTGAACGTGGAGAGCACAAACCGGTTTTCCAACTGGAAAATTCGGCCAATATGGTCCGAGCAAGGCGCAAACGAAGGCAGAGTGTTGGAAAGTTTCGACACCAGCGGCAACTCCGGTCAGGCGGGACGTGGGCGCCGCGGTCGCCTGTCCAGGCGCAATTTGCCTTTCGAAGCTGCGCCTTTCGTCGGCCGCAGGATCCCGGCCTACGAGTTGCTGGATGATCCCGCTTTGTCGCGGATCGAGGATCAAGCCGACTGGATTCTGCAGAGGATCGGCGTTGAATTCCGAGGCGATCAGGTGGCGCTGGATCTCTTTGCCGAAGCGGGCGCAAGGGTTGCCGGGGAACGCGTCACCTTTGAGCCCGGGCATGTTCGAAGCTTGTGCGCATCGGCGCCCTCCGAATTCCGGCTGCATGCGCGCGACCCTGACAAGTCAGTCACGCTTGGCGGCAACAACGTGGTGTTGAAGCCAGGCTACGGATCGCCCTTCGTAACGGACCTTGAACAGGGGCGCCGCTATGCAACGCTGTCGGATTTCCGGAACTTCGTGAAACTTTCCTATGCAAGCCCATGGCTGCATCATTCGGGTGGCACGGTTGTGGAGCCCACCGACGTGCCCGTGAACAAGCGGCATCTGGACATGGTGCTGGCGCATCTGACCCTGTCGACCAAGCCGTTCATGGGCGGCGTCACAGCGCCGGAGCGGGCACAGGACAGCATCGACATGGCGCGGTTGGTCTTTGGCCGCGACGTCATGGACCGCCATCCGGTCATGCAAGGGAACATCAATGTCAACTCGCCGCTGATTTATGACCACACGATGTCCGCCGCGTTGCGGGTCTATGCCACCGCCAACCAATGCGTCTGCGTGTCACCGGCGATCTTCGCAGGTGCAATGGGGCCGTTGTCACCCGCCGCCGTCGCTGCACAGACCCTGGCCGAAGGGATGGTGGGCATCGCCTTGGCGCAACTCGTGCGCCCTGGGTGCCCGGTGGTGTTCGGCAGCTTTCATTCGACGATGAATCTCCGCTCCGGCGCGCTGACGTTCGGCTCCCCGGAGGCCAATTTGACAACAATGGCTTTGTCCCAGCTGGGGCGTCGTTTGGGCGTTCCCGTTCGATCGGGCGGCGGGCAGATCACGGCGGCGAACTCAGCCGACGGACAGGCGATGCAGGACAGCGCGGACGCCATGTGGGCGACGCTGCTGTCCGGCGCCCATCAGGTCTGGCACGCTGCCGGCTGGCTCGAAGGCGGATTGGTGATGTCTTACGAGAAGTTCGTAATGGACCTCGACCATTGTGGCGCGATGCTCAAGATGCTGCAGGGATTTGGCACGGACGAGGAATCATTCGGGCGCGATGCCTATCTCGAGACCGGTCCGGGCGAGAATTTCCTGTCGACCGGTCACACCCTTCGCCACTACGCGCGGGCAAACTTCGAACCCGCAATCCCGGAGGCGGGGCCCTTCGAGACCTGGACCGAAAGGGGTGGCCAAACCGCCGATCAACGCGCAGCCGCGCGATGGCGGCAGACCTTGAGCGACTACGAAGAGCCCGAACTGGACAAGCAGATCAGGGATGCGCTTGACGGGTTTGTTGCCGAGCGCAAAGCCTCCATGCCCGACGAATGGCACTAGAAAGGAACCATCATGACAGAAGAACTCAGCCGCACGTCCGCACTTGCCTCTCGCCACGCCGCCCTTGGCTCCGGCCTGGAGGATTGGAACGGGATGGGTACCGCCTGGACCTACGATACCGACCCGAACGACGAGCATGACGCGGTGCGCGAACATGCCGGAATGTTCGACATGTCGCCCCTGAAAAAGGTCTTCGTGCGCGGTCCGGATACACGATCCGTGCTGGATCACCTGACCACGCGGGACATGTCTAGGGTCGGTTCCGGCAAGTCCGTATATCTCTGCGTCCTGACGGACAAAGGCGGCATCGCAGACGATGCCATAGTGTCCAACAACGGCGGTGACGAGTGGATGATCGTGCACGGCTCCGGCGGCACGATGGCGCTGTTGGAAGCTTCTGCGCTGGGGCATGACGTCTCGATAGAGTTTACGGACGACCTGCACGATCTCTCGGTTCAAGGTCCGGCATCGATGGAAATTCTCGATTCAAATGCCGATATCGACCTCGGCGCATTGGCCTATTTCGAGCACGCCCCGGCGACGCTCTTTGGCCACGCTTGCCGGATGTCGCGCACGGGATATTCGGGCGAGCGTGGCTACGAGATCTTTGCCGACGGCGCGGTGATCACAGACATTTGGGACAATCTTGCGGACGCCGACGTGATGCCGTGCTCTTTCACCGCGCTCGACAAAGTGCGGATCGAGGCGGGGCTCCTTTTCTATGGCTACGACATGACCGAAGAGAACACCCCGTGGGAGGTCGGCCTCGGCTTCACGGTGAGCAAGTCCAAGGGCGATTTCCGCGGCAAGGAAGCGTTGATGGCCGCCAAAGGCGCCGAGAGGATCAACAACGTCTGCCTGGATATCGATCACTCCGACATGGTCGAGGGCAGTGAGACCCTGTCGCTGAACGGCAAGGAAGTCGGCGTGATCAACAGCCCTTGCCATTCCCGTCGGATGGGCAAGTCGCTTGCCTTGGCGCATGTCAGCCCGGGGATAGCCGCGGGCAGCGTTCTTGCCGTCTCCGGCGAAGGACTGGATACCACCGCAACCGTCATTGCCGGCCCGATTTACGACCCCAAGAAGTCCCGCACGCACGCCTGATCGACTTCAGATGCTGCCAGGGGAATCGTTCATGTCGTGCGGGTCCACCGGGCCGTATGGCCGACATTCGACGAGTCCGCAGAAACATGCATTTGGGCTCTGACCGACCTGACGGTCACGCACCATTTCGGTTCGTGGCATGGGCCTTTCTCAGACGTTCGTCCGGCGGAAGCTTGACTCAATTCCGGAGCGTTGAACGACATGGCCGATGTCGCGTCGTCCTGAGCCGTGCGTGATGGATGGCGCCAGCGGCCGCAGAGAGCCCGGAGTGAATGATGTCGCGCAGTTTGCGAACCGGTCCGAATCGTGCGCGGCTTCTTTTGGCCGATGCGGGATCGCTCAATGGAACCGGCTTTCCGTCGCCGACCCGTCCCGCTTGATTTTGGTGCCGTCGCGGCGGACCGGCGCCGCAACCGCAGACAACCGCACGCGGAATCGAGCGTTGACTTCGGTTCAGGCGCACCGGGACATCTTTCAGGCATGATTTTTCTCACCTTGATGCCTGACGGCCAGCACCACGGCGTGTTCTCCAATCAGACGACAGTGCGCGAGATAACCGCTGTCGTCAGATGCGATGGGCCAACTTCGAAATTCCGGGCCCATCCCGTCTGCCAGCGCCGAGATTCTCCGCGATGATCTGGATCCACTCACGAATTGCGTTGACGGCACGAGATGCCGGCCAAGGGTCCTTCGGGGCAAGGAACCGATACATGCGGTGGACATCTTGCAGGGCTTCTGGCGCCCAGATCATTCATGACATTCAGGTGGCGCCAAGTCGTGTCCCGTTTCCAGCTCGGCCATCCAGCCATCAGCCTCGGCATGAGTCACATGTAGACCGCTCTCCCTAAAGGCCGCCCACACCCGGAGCGTGTCCTGACACATGTCCTCGCGCCTTTCCTCGCGCTCCACATACTGGCTGATAGCGTCTCGCAAAAGGCAATGCGGGGCGCGATTCCGGACCTTGGCAAGTTTCTGGATTCGGGACCGAATGTCAGCGTCCAACGTCATGGTTACAGGGCCCTTAGAAGCCATCCTTTTCTCCGACACTTGTTGAGATTGCCCGAAGACTTGTCCCTTTCGCCATGGAGCCACAAAATTTTGCCTTGGCGATTCCCCCGGGAATTCCGCCCAGGACTGCTGGCTCCCTTGGACTCGTGAAGGACTGTGACACCGGCTGTGTCTAGGTCGAGATCGTGGCCCGCGCCAGTCCCGATGCGCAGCGGGTCAAAATGGACATTTTGACCGACAACCCGCGATGCCTTTCGAGAAAGTGCCGCCCGATAACACATTCCCGGATCCGCAATGCGGGCTGTCGATTCCCCGTGATGCGCATCCAGCTGTCAGGTCGTGGCTAAGGAAGCGCCGTCCGGAAACGGCCTCACTCGAGTCCGCTGTCAATCCCCTTGCAGGCTTCGACCAGGCCCCGGACGGCCTCGACGGACCTGTCGAACATGGCCTTTTCGTCCTTGGACAGGTCGATCTCGACGATGCGTTCAATGCCACCCGCGCCGATGACAGTGGGGACGCCAACATACATGTCCTTCAAGCCGAAGGCGCCGTCGACATGCGCGGCGCAAGGCAGCAAGCGCTTCTGGTCCCCGAGATAGGCAGCCGCCATCTCGATCGCGCTCGTGGCCGGCGCGTAGAAGGCGGAACCGGTGCCGAGCAGGCCCACGATTTCTGCGCCGCCGTCACGTGTGCGCTGCACGATGGCGTCAAGCCTCTCCTGGGTCGTCCAGCCCATTTCGACAAGATCGGGCAGCGGGATGCCGCCGATCGCGGAATACCTGACAAGCGGGACCATCGTGTCACCGTGACCACCGAGGACGAATGCGGTGACATCCCTCATCGAGACCTCGAACTCGAGACTGAGGAAGTGGCGGAACCTCGCGCTGTCAAGGACGCCGGCCATGCCGCAGACCTTGGCGTGGGGCAGTCCGGAATACTCGCGCAATGCCCAGACCATGGCATCGAGGGGGTTGGTGATGCAGATCACGAACGCATCGGGCGCATGCGCCTTGATCCCGTCGCCGACGGCTTTCATGACTTTCAGGTTGATGCCGAGAAGGTCGTCGCGGCTCATGCCAGGCTTACGGGGGACGCCTGCCGTGACGATGCAGACATCGGCTCCGGCGATGTCGGCGTAATCGTTGGTACCCTTGAAGCTTGCATCGAAACCCGAGACCGGCCCGGCCTCGGCGATGTCGAGCGACTTTCCTTGCGGCGTGCCCTCGACGATGTCGAAGAGGATGACGTCACCCATTTCCTTGATTGCGGCGAGGTGCGCGAGCGTTCCGCCGATCTGGCCTGCACCGATGAGGGCGATCCTTGGTCTGGCCATGAGAGTCTCCAATTCATGTGATGTCAGTCTGGCTGTAGCTTGTGCTAGTGAGTCTCCGTTGCGGATTCAAGGCACGTGTCCGGCCGAGGACCGCAATTCACGGGACGCGCGCGGCAGGATTCATCAACGCAGACAGGCCGTTCCGTCACGAGATGAGCCTTTCTGCCGCAGGTGTCCGGGTTGCGGGTGCCGGGCGAGACGTGCAGGTTGCACGCAAGTCCGGTCCTCTCGATCAAGGAAGGTTCAATGGTCGCTCCGCAAAGACTCTGCCGCTCCGTTCTCTACGTGCCCGCTTCGAAGACCCGAGCCCTCGAAAAGGTCGGGACGCTCGATGTCGACTCGATCATATTCGATCTCGAGGACGCGGTTGCGCCCGCAGAAAAGCCCGCAGCCCGCGAGACACTTGCCCGCGCCCTCGATGCGGGGGAATTCGGGCACAGGCAGCGAATCGTGCGCATCAACGGAAACGACACCGAATGGGGCGAGGCTGACGCACGGGCCGCAGCCGGCATGGCATGCGATGCCGTGCTTCTGCCCAAGGCGGAAGATCCCGGACAGGTGGAACAGGTTGCCGCCCTCGTGTCCGGAACGCCTGTCTGGTGCATGATGGAAACCCCGCGCGGCGTCCTGAAGGCGCTCGACATTGCCGCGCTGCCTTCGGTCGAAGGCTTCGTTCTTGGCACGAACGATCTTGCCAAGGAGATCGGCTGCGCCACGGGAGGCGACCGGATGGCGATGATGACGGCGCTCCAGACCGTGCTTCTCGCGGCACGGGCGGAGGGCATTGCTTGCGTTGACGGCGTGTACAACGCCTTCAGGGACGAGGAGGGTTTTCGGGCCGAATGCGAACAGGGCCGGGCGCTTGGCATGGACGGCAAGACCCTGATTCATCCCTCGCAGATCGGCATTGCCAACGCGGTCTTCGCGCCGAGCGATGCGGAAACCGAACTTGCGAGGCGCCAGATCGAGGCGTACGACGACGCCATCGCGCGCGGAGAGGCGGTGGCCGTGGTTGACGGGCGAATCGTCGAGAACCTTCATGTCGAGACCGCCCGTGCGGTCCTTGCCAAGGCGGAAGCCATCGGCGAACGGGCGGCGGGATGACCCGGGACGCGAACATGCGGAACGAACACGCGCCTCCGCAACCGGTTCAAGGAGGGTGACGTGAAGGCGAGCCCGGGAAGATTCTTCGAGGATTTCCGGGTCGGGGACACGATCCGGCACGCGGTTCCTCGTACCCTGGGTGACGGCGAGCGGGCGCTCTATCACGCGCTCTACCCGTCGCGACACGCGTTCAATTCCTCGACCGCATTCGCACGCTCCTGCGGCCTGGACGGCCCGCTGGACAATCTGCTCGTGTTCCACACGGTCTTCGGCAGCACGGTGCCGGACATCTCGCTCAACGCGGTGGCGAATCTCGGCTACGCGGAAGGCCGCTGGCTTTTGCCGGTCCATCCAGGCGAGACGCTCTCCGCCACGTCCGAGGTCATCGGCGTGAAGGAGAACTCGAGCGGCAGGACGGGCGTGGTCTGGGTTCGCACGGCTGGCTGGAACGAGCGGGGCGATGCCGTGCTCAGCTACGTCCGCTGGGTCATGGTGCGCAAGCGCGACCCGGGCTCGTCTGCGCCGGAGCCCGTGGTTCCCCAACTGTCCGGAAGCGTTCGTCCGCAGGACCTCGTGATTCCCCAAGCGCTTTCGTTTGCCGACTACGACTTCGTGCATGCGGGAGAGCCGCATCGGTGGGGCGACTACGAGGTCGGCGAGACCATCGACCATGTCGACAGGGTGACCATAGAGGAAGCCGAGCACATGCTGGCAACCCGTCTCTGGCAGAACACGGCCCGCGTGCATTTTGACGCCACGTCGCGCGAGGACGGACGGCGGCTCATCTATGGCGGCCACTTGATCTCCATGGCGCGGGCACTTTCCTTCAACGGACTCGCGAACACCCAGTTGATCGTGGGCTTGAACGCCGGCAGCCATGTCGCGCCGTGCTTCGCGGGCGACACGATCTGCTGCTGGTCCGAAGTGCTGGAGAAGGCCGAAACCGGCACGTCCGGCATCGGGGCACTGCGGCTCCGGCTCGTCGCGCACAAGCCCGAGGCGGCCCCGTTCGAGCTCAAGGACGGGGACGGAAAATACGTGGACGGCGTCCTGCTTGACTTGGACTGCTGGGCGCTGATTCCCATGTGACGCGGCACGGGCACAGTGCCGGTTGCCGACTCCGCCTAGGCAAAGATTCTGCTAGCCGTGGAACCCGGCGGTCGGGTCTGGCGGCGCGGAACCCGGGCGGACTCGACCGTTGCGGGTTCGGGCTGAATCGGCAGGTGCGCATCCCGCAGGTGATGCCGGCATTGATTCGGGCGCACGGACCAGGTGGTGCCTGCGTTGCAGCGTCGCGGGGCCGTGACAAGCCCGCCGGTTCTGCTATTGAGGTCGGGACGCCCAAAAGTACGGGAGCCACGACATGGCTGACGTGAACCGGGGCAACCGGCCCCTGTCGCCGCATCTGACGGTATACCGTCCGCAAATCTCGTCGATGACGTCGATCCTGACGCGCATCAGCGGCACATCGCTCATTCTGGCGGCGCTTCTCGTCGTCTGGTGGTTCCTTGCAGCGGCGGTCTCGGCGCAGCAGTTCGCTCTGGCGGACGGGTTCATGACCTCCTGGCTCGGCGACCTGATCATGACGCTTTCGGCCTGGGCCCTCTGGTATCACGCGCTGGCAGGGCTGCGGCATCTCTACTGGGACACCGGCCGCGGTCTTGAAGTCGCGACCGCCGAACGGACGGGCATCGCGATCGTCGTTCTTTCGGTCGTCCTGACCGTCGCGACCGTCCTGGTCGTGTAGGGAGGCGCCAATGAGCTACATGACCGACCGCAAGCGCGCAGAGGGCCACGGCTCGGCCCGCGAGGGCACGCGCAGGCACTGGGGCATGACAAAGTCCAGCGTAGCCCTGGTGTTTCTCGTTCCCGCCTTCGTATTCACGTTCGGACCAATGCTTGGCCGTCCTCACGCCGAGGTCGTGGCGCATTTCGCGCAGCCGTTTCCGGCCATCGTGGCCGCGCTGATGATCGTTGTTGGCCTGGTGCATTTCAAGAACGGCATCCAGATGGTGATCGAGGACTATGTTCACGGCGTTCTCCGGGAATACACGGTCATCCTGACGACCTGCATCTGCTACGGGGCGGTGGCCGCCGGTCTCTTTGCCATCGCCAGCATCGCTCTATAGGGAAGACCGATGGCCGCATACGACTACGAGACGCACGAGTTCGACTGCATTGTCGTTGGAGCCGGGGGATCGGGCCTCCGCGCGACGCTGGGCATGGCCGAACAGGGGCTGAGGACGGCCTGCATCACGAAGGTCTTCCCGACCCGCTCGCACACGGTTGCGGCGCAGGGCGGCATCGCGGCCTCGCTCGGCAACATGGGGCCGGACCACTGGCAATGGCACATGTACGACACGGTGAAGGGGTCCGACTGGCTCGGCGACACCGACGCGATGGAGTACCTCGCCCGCGAGGCCCCTGCCGCCGTTTACGAGCTTGAGCATTACGGCGTCCCGTTCTCGCGGACCGAAACCGGCCGGATCTACCAGCGGCCGTTCGGCGGCCACACGACGGAGTTTGGGGAGGGTCCGCCCGTCCAGCGCACCTGCGCTGCCGCCGACAGGACAGGGCATGCGATACTGCACACGCTCTACGGCCAGTCGCTGAAGCATGACGCGGATTTCTACATCGAGTATTTCGCGATCGACCTGATCATGGCCGAGGACGGCACCTGCCAGGGCATTCTTGCCTGGAGCCTTGAGGACGGATCGATCCACGTCTTCAACGCGAAGATGACAGTGCTGGCGACCGGGGGCTATGGCCGCGCCTACTTTTCGGCTACGTCGGCCCATACCTGCACCGGCGACGGCGGCGGCATGGCGGCGCGGGCCGGGCTGCCGCTGCAGGACATGGAATTCGTGCAGTTCCACCCGACGGGAATCTACGGCTCGGGCTGCCTCATCACCGAAGGCGCCCGTGGCGAGGGCGGCTACCTCACCAATTCCGAGGGCGATCGGTTCATGGAACGCTATGCGCCCACCTACAAGGATCTCGCCAGCCGGGACGTCGTGAGCCGTTGCATGACCATGGAGATCCGCGAGGGGCGCGGCGTCGGCGCGGAAAAGGACCACATCCACCTTCACCTGAACCACCTGCCGCCAGAGACGCTAGCGGAACGGCTCCCGGGCATCTCGGAATCGGCGCGCATCTTCGCGGGCGTGGACCTGACGCGCGAGCCGATTCCGGTCCTGCCGACCGTCCACTACAACATGGGTGGCGTACCCACGAACTACTGGGGGGAAGTGCTGAACCCGACATCGGACGACCCGGATCGCATCGCACCGGGCATCATGGCCGTGGGCGAGGCGGGGTGCGCGAGCGTCCACGGGGCAAACCGGCTCGGCTCGAATTCGCTCATCGACCTCGTGGTGTTCGGGCGCGCCGCCGCGATCCGTGCTGGCGAGGTCGTGGACCGGACGCGGGGCAATCCTGCATTGAACATGGCGTCGGTCGACGCCGCTCTCGACCGGTTCGACAGGTTCCGGCATGCCGACGGCGCCGTTCCGACGGCGGAGCTGCGGCTCGACATGCAAAGGACGATGCAGTCCGACGCGGCGGTCTTCCGCACAAGCAAGATCCTTTCCGAAGGCGTGGAGAACATGCAGCGGGTCGCGTCCAGGATGGACGACATCCAGGTCACTGACCGGTCCCTCGTCTGGAACTCCGACCTCATGGAGACCCTGGAGCTCGACAACCTGATGGCGAACGCGCTCGCCACGATCGTCAGTGCCGAGGCACGGAAGGAAAGCCGGGGCGCTCACGCGCATGAGGACTACCCGGAACGCGATGACGACGAGTGGCGCAAGCACACGCTGGCCTGGGTCGAGGACGGCGTGAGGCTGGACTACCGTCCCGTTCGGCTGGATCCATTGACGGAGGAGTCCGACGGAGGAATCGAGTTGAAGAGGATTGCGCCGAAGGCGCGGGTCTATTGACGGCGTGCGGCATCTCTTCGGCATGCGATCCGTGCGTCGCGCGGCTTTCGGGCAGGAACGCGTTTCGTCTGCGGACACTGGGGATTGCCGTTCTGGCAGTTATCCCGGCGGCCTGCGGACCGGTCTCGCCCGAGCTGGCGGCACGCCAGTGCGAGGAACGCGCCCGGGCGGCTGCCGGACCCACCGGATATGTCGGTTTCGGGTTCAACGACCGTGGCGAGACCCGGAGCAAGGCGTCGATAACGATCACGAGCGACTTTATCAGGGGAATTGATCCCCACGAGGTGTATGGCAGTTGCGTTCGGCAGAAGACCGGCCAGGATCCGATACGGCCCCTGGACCTCGATGAATAGGCTGGTGAAGACGATGCGGCATGCGGGCTTTTTGAGACGTGCGCAGGGTGCTGGGAGAGCCGCACCGCAGGCGCTGGCAAGGGGCTGTCATCCACGTGTCCACGTGAACTGCAAGGAAGGGTTCGTCACATGGTTCAACTGACTCTGCCCAGGAACTCCAGGATTCGCACTGGCAAGACCTGGCCGAAGCCTGAAGGGGCCAGCAACCCCCGCAAGGTGCGAATCTACCGCTGGAACCCGGATGACGGCGAGAACCCGCGCGTGGACACCTATCACGTTGACATGGACAGTTGCGGGCCGATGGTCCTCGACGTCCTCATCAAGATCAAGAGCGAGATCGATCCGACGCTGACCTTCCGGCGTTCGTGTAGGGAAGGGGTTTGCGGGTCCTGCGCAATGAACGTGGACGGGATCAACACGCTGGCCTGCACCTACGGCCATGACGAGATCAAGGGCGACATCAAGATATATCCGCTGCCTCACATGCCGGTCGTCAAGGACCTCGTGCCGGACCTCAGTCATTTCTACGCCCAGCACGCGTCGATCATGCCGTGGCTTGAGACCACGACGAACCGCCCCGGGAAGGAATGGAAGCAGTCGATCGAGGATCGCCGCAAGCTCGACGGCCTCTACGAATGCGTGATGTGCGCGTCCTGCTCCACGTCCTGCCCGAGCTACTGGTGGAACGGCGACCGCTATCTTGGCCCGGCGGCGCTCCTGCACGCCTATCGCTGGCTTGTCGACAGCCGCGACGAAGCGACCGGCGAACGCCTGGACGATCTCGAGGATCCGTTCAAGCTCTACCGCTGCCACACGATCATGAACTGCGCCAAAACCTGCCCGAAAGGCCTCAATCCGGCGAAGGCGATTGCCGAAATCAAGAAGATGATGGTCGAACGCATCGTGTAGTTGCGGTCGCGACCTTGCTGCGGCAGGGTCCGCGAAAGGGAGGCGCGAGATGACCGTTTCATTGCTGGTCGGCACCACCAAGGGCCTGTTCCTGGTGACGTCCGAGGACCGTTCTGACTGGTCGGTGGACGGCCCGCATTGCAATCTTTGGCCGATCAACCACGCGATCGGGGATGCCTCGACCGGCACGATATGGGCTGGCGGGGGAAGCGACTGGGAGGGCACCGGCGTCTGGCGTTCGGATGATCGCGGCGCGTCCTGGACCTTGTCGAAGCTCGCGCATGGGCAGAGCGAGGCCTTCTTTGCCGACAATGCCGAGGTGGCGAAGCTGTTCGACTGGAAGCCTTCGCCGCCGGCTCCGTTCACGGGAGAGATCTCCGCGCTCTGGTCGCTGGGCCGGGTCGGTGACCGGCTCTATGCCGGTTCGAAGCCCGCAACGCTGTTCTCCAGCGATGACGGGGGTGCGACCTGGGAGAAAGTAAGTTCGCTGTCCGATCATCCTTCGGCGGCGGAATGGCAGCCCGGGGCGGCGGGCCTGTTGCTGCACACGATCGTAGCCGATCCCGGCAATCCAGAGAAGTTCTGGATCGCCATCTCGGCGGCCGGGGTCTACGCGACCGAGGACGGCGGCGCGACCTGGGACCGCCGAAACCGGCTGTCGAACGCGGAAGCCTGCGGGCATCACAACCATCCGGCAGCGCCGCGCGACGGCCAGACCGGACACTGCGTTCACAACATGGTGCGGGCGGACGGTACGGGCGACCTTCTCTACCAGCAGAACCATCATGGCGTGTACCGAAGCCGGGACGGCGGGCGAAGCTGGGACGACATCACCGAAGGCCTGCCTTCGACGTTCGGTTTTCCAGTGCACGTTCATCCGCGCGACGGGGAGACGATCTGGACGCTGCCGCTCAACGGGGACGCGACCGGGCGCTACCCGCCCGACGCGGCGGCCGCGGTCTGGAAATCGACCGATGGCGGTGAGAGCTGGGAGGCGAAGCGCGACGGGCTGCCGCAGATGGGATGTTATTTCACGGTTCTCCGGCAGGCGATGTCGGGGGACGCGGCGGATCCTGCGGGGATATATTTCGGGACGAATTCGGGGTCGGTCTTTGCCAGCACGGACGAGGGCGAGAGCTGGGACGAGATCGCGCGGCACCTGCCGACGGTCCTCTGCGTGGAGGCGTTGGAGACCTGAGCCGGCGGGCATGGATTGAGTCGTTCACGTGGTTTGAGCTGTGCAGGCTTTGACATCCGGCGCATCCGGGCGTTTGCATTGGTATAGAGTTCTGGAGTTGTCCGATGTCCGCACCGCCTGATGCCGACGCCCGCCGTACCGTTGAGCCGGTGATCTGCTATCCTTCCGAGCTGCTGGAGCCGCCTGATCTCAATGCGTACCGTGCGGCCTTCGCCAGTTATCGAAAGTCGGGCGAGGTGCGCGTGCCTCCGCGCGACGCTGCGACGTTCCGGGTGCCTCGCGGGGGCGTGTTCCGGATCTCCTCGATCGAAGGGCCGCAGGTCGGTGACCTGAACCTCTGGAACGCGGACGACGTCGGCGAGCGGTTCTACTCCGGCAAGACCCGCGCCCTGCACGGAACCCACGTCAGCGTGGGCGACCGGCTGTGGTCGAACCTGCCTTACATGAGACCGATGGCGACGATCATCGAGGACACGCTTTCCTGGTACGGGGCCGATGAATTCGGGGGGCGGGTGCATGACGTGATCGGCACGCGATGCGATCCATATACCGGGAGGCTGCTGTCGGGAGACGACTATCACCATTGCTGTCATTCCAACCTGACGCGAGCGCTCGCGGACGCGCTCGGCATGTCCCTCGACGAATGCGAACCGCACGTGCACGACGTCCTGAACGTGTTCATGTGCACCGGGTTCACACGGGACAGGGGGGAATATTTCATGAAGGCGTCTCCCGTGCGCCCCGGAGATCATATCGACTTCCTTGCGGAGATCGATATCCTCGGGGCGTTGTCGGCCTGTCCCGGTGGGGACTGCAGCGCGACCCATTCGTCGGATGAGGCGGCATGTTTCCCGCTTCTGGTGGAGGTGTTCGAGGGCGACTCTCCCGAAGGATGGCGGAGCCCGGATCGGAATTCCTACGACCGTTCGCATGGCCGGTAGGGCCGATTGGCGGGAGCGGGAAAATTCGCGGCGAACCTCTGTCAATAACATTTGGAAGTGTCCGGTTCTGCGCATCTTCGGGAGGCACGATTGCGCATTGGACGCTGACGCCTGATTTTCCACCAAGTCCGAGGACGTTTTCGGGCGCATGTACCGGCCCTGACCTGGGGTTCCGCCTTTCCAGCTTGCTGCGAGGCAGGATCCTGCACCTGATCCGGGGCGGGTCAGTTTTCAACGCGATTTTGAGGGAAGCGAGTGGAAGGGCCGGGTCAACCCCGCGACCGCAGCCACGCGGAGCCACGCGCAGGGCCTGCCCGAGCATGGCGAGCATGGTGAGGATCGCGCCGAAGGGAAGGGTTGACGCGGCCCTGCAACGGCCACCCTTGAGCAGTCCCTTCCATGAACAAGCGTGCGCGGTTCATGGAAGGGACTGCCCGCCCGGCGAGGGCAAAAAATACCACGATCGCGGCAGGCGCCGTCGCCGAAGGCCGGGGACGGCGTTCGGTCGCTCGAGCGTGCTGCTGGTTCACGCGGCGCTTCGCTGCGCCTCCTCGGCCAGGCTGCCGTCGGCCCGGTAGCGGCCTTCCCAGCGCCGGAAGGTCCGCACAGAAACGCCCAGCACCCTCGCCGCATCCTCCTGGCTCAGCTGCCCGGCCTGCCTCCTCTCGAAGAGCTCCTCAAATTTCATCCGCCTTCTCCGCTGCATCGCACTCGCCAGTCCCATGATTCTCTGCTCCCAGGTTTTTGGGAGCCATCCTAGAACCGGACAGATGCCTTGTTACCTGCAGCGGACATACGGCTTGTTATCGACAAATTCGCGGCGAACCTCTTGCACTCCGAGAATGCATGGATTAGTTAGAATCTCTGTTGGCGCGGGGTGGAGCAGTCCGGTAGCTCGTCAGGCTCATAACCTGAAGGTCGTAGGTTCAAATCCTACCCCCGCAACCAAGGGACGCCCTTGAAGACTTTTGTCTTCTCGGAGCATGTCATGTTTCCAAATGTCGGCCAATATATGTTCCGTCAACGCACAGCCAACACGAGTGTGGCCCACCCCAATGGTATCGACCGACGCTGATGCTGCGCCGGTCCGGATCTAGCATATACCGACTGCAATGGTCGCCCGCAGTCGCCGGATCGTTGCTCACTTGCCCCGCTGCACAATACGCTTGATGATGCATAAACGGGCGTAGCACCACCAAAGCCAGCCAAGTCACAGTTCGTGCAGGAGTTCGGGAAGACCGAACAATTCAAGATCCCCTTGGGCCAAGCAGCCGATCATGCCAATGCAGATCTACACGGGTGTGCTCATTTGGGCTCCGGGGAGTCGATCCAAACCCCCCCCAAGTGAACTTGGCACTGCATTGCACCCAGATCTGTCGTAGCATCTCTGTCATCACTCGCCTTCGCGAAGACATTGCGGGCAAAATCTTTACATTCCGAAAACCCGCCTTGCACGTAGTACAAGCATCAAGTAGGGACGCGCATGGGAGCACCGGGCATTTGGGTGGCATGCAAATCTACATCACGCTGCGTCATACCGCCAAATACTCGTCCGAATCGCCACACTAAAATTGACACTTTTCGCGAGGATAGTCATGTACGAAATAATAAAGGAACAGATTGCAACGGAGTATTTCCAGTCTACTTTCTCCAACGACGGGCAGCGGTTCGTAGCATGGTATCTGCGAAACGTGCTTTTCCGCGATATGAATGAAGCTCGTGACGATATCACAGATGGGGCAGATGATAAGCAGATCGATGCACTGATTGACGATGACGATCGATCTATAGTCCGCATCGTTCAGGGAAAGTTTATTCAAAGCGGAAACATAGACGCTGAACCACTGCGAGAAGTACTTTCATCATGGCTCCAAATCAAAGACCTTGTTCGCCTGCAGAACGTTTCTAACCAAAGACTTGCGAGAAAACTCTCCGAATTGTCTGGAGCGTTAGAAGAAGATTATGAAATATCTTTTGAGTTAATTACTACCGGTTCTCTTACGAACGCCGCGCAACATGATCTCACAACATTCCAACAGGAATTAGCAAAGAAGAATTCAAATGAGGATTTTGATGCAACTATTTCAGTGATCGATGCTCATGACCTCAGACGTCGATATGACTATGCGTTGGAAGCAGATAATCCAAGTATCAATTATAGACTTTCACTTGATGGAGTGAAGCATATGTATCATGAAATTGCCGGTACACCGATTTTTGTTGCCGTATTGCCCTTAGAAGAGTGTGTCAAGTTTCCAGGAATAAAAGATGGCACTTTGTTTCAAAAGAATGTGCGGCAAAGTCTTGGTTCTAGCACAACAGTAAACAAGGGCATTCGCAGCTCTATTGTGGGTGACAAACGCAGTGACTTCTTTTTCTTTCATAATGGCATTACTGCTCTATGCAACAAAATGACATTGAATGAAGGAGTTCTTTCCTTAACAGGATTGAGTGTTGTCAATGGATGCCAATCTCTGAACACTATACTATCTTGCAGCGAGACAGTTAGGGGAGTTGATGATGCCTTTATCTTGTTTCGTTTCTATGAAATCCCACAAAGGGATCGTGCGGATCAGATCTCTATCTATACAAACTCCCAAAGTGCTGTAAAGGCTCGAGATCTTCGAAGTAATGACAAGCGAGTGTTGGGCATCAAGAGAGCGTACGAGCAACAATATCCGGGAGGTTACTTTGTTACAAAGCGGGGAGAGATAGCTCCAGCAGACAAGAACTCGAGCCAAGTCGTTGAGTTATCGTCTTTTGCAAAATGCCTCGTGGCTTGGCAGACAGCGCGGCCGAATCTGTCTTACGGGGAAACAAAGATATTTGATAAATATTTTGAAACCCTATTTAGGAATCGTGAATATCGCCCAGAAGATGTTCTTGCTTTGAACGAGTGGATGAATGAAGTGCGAAATACATGGGTATCGGACAATCCGTTAAGTCTCAATGAATCGCTACTCGCCATGAAGGCATACGCACCGTATCATCACCTGTACGCGGTGTCCATGTGTTTTTCGATTTCTAGTAATCACTCTGACCGTGTACCCAATCCCGCTAGGGCAATGGAGTCGGCTCGACGCGCCAGCCAGGTTGGGGAAATTGTTCGTATCGCTGGCACGTGCCTAAACATGGCGCTGGAAGCTGCGGCGAATGAGCCTCAGCCGGCAAATCGAGTCTTTAGTCCGCAAAATTGGGTTAAGTCCAAGTCATGTCTTGCCGGCATTAATGGAGCGGTCCGAAATTATTTGAACATGTTGAATGGTTTGCCGGGCGGAGTGGAGGTGAAGCGGCGATTGTATGAGGCAACGGAACTTCCGGTAGATGCTTTTGAATACCGGCTGTCTGCTGATTGATGTGGGACTAGCGTTCTGGAAAACGCCTTTGGGCCGTGTCTGTTGATCTCATTCGGTAGTGCCAGTCCGTGAGGTTTAAATTTCGGTATTGGGCAGGATAGCGGCGGTGCACGCGGGAACGTGCGCAAGGGCCGAACAGGCAGCGAAATGCAAATGCGGGTGTCAACGCTGCGAAAGGTGCGGAAGGTCTGGGCACGAAGTTCGCCGCATAGCCCGGCGAACGAGTTGGAATCAGACCATCAATTGCAGGCGCACGTTGTCTTCGACATTTCGCCGATGATGTTTGATCTGCTGCGTATGTGTGACATATGGGTGTGATTGGTCAGGTAGGCGTACGAGAAAGAAAATGAGAAACGTGGCAGCGGAACTGTGATAAGGCTCTAGAGATGAAACAGGAGAAAGTTACACTTACCCAGCTTGAGGCCTTCCTCCTTAAGGCGGCTGACATCCTGCGCGGGAAGATGGACGCTTCAGAATTCAAGGAATTTATCTTCGGCATGCTATTCCTGAAGCGGCTTTCCGACGAGTTCGATATTAAACGCGAGCAGCTCCGCAAGAAGACCTTTGCGCACCTCCAAGATCAGCCAAATCTCGTCGCCGAGTTGCTCGAAGACAAGACATCCTACGGCGAGACTTTCTTCGTCCCCGTTAGGGCCCGTTGGCACGAGTCGTGGCAGGACGACGATGGCAATCTCGTGCCAGCCTTGAAAGACCTGAAGCATGACATCGGAAACATGCTCAACAAGGCCATCGCAGCGATCGAAGACGCGAACGATGCGCTCACTGACGTGCTGAAGAACAATATCGATTTCAACGCGGTGAAGGGCAAGACTAAGATTCCGGACCAGAAATGGAAAGACCTGCTCGACCATTTCAACCAGCCTGGTTTCGTCCTCGTCAACGATAACTTCGAGTTCCCGGACCTGCTCGGCGCCGCCTACGAGTACCTCATCAAGTTCTTCGCGGACAGCGCCGGAAAGAAGGGTGGCGAGTTTTATACTCCCGGCGAGGTCGGCCGCCTGCTCGTCCAGCTTACTCGACCGGCGGCAGGCAACACCATCTACGACCCCGCGGTCGGATCCGGCGGCTTTCTCATTCAGGCGCACCAATACGTGGAGGAGCAAGGCGAGGACGCCGACAACCTCGCCCTCTTCGGCCAGGACTCGAACGGCACGGTCTGGTCGATCTGCATCATGAACATGATCCTCCACAACATTACCCGATTCACGATCGAGAACGGTGACACGCTGGAAGACCCGCTCATCCTCGAGAATGGGCAGCTCCGCAAGTTCGACCGTGTTCTCGCCAACCCGCCGTTCTCACAGAACTACAGCCGTGCCGGAATGAAGTTCACCGGCCGCTTCCGCGAGTGGTGCCCGGAGTCCGGCAAGAAGGCAGACCTCATGTATGTGCAGCACATGCTCGCCAGCCTCAAACCCAACGGTCGGATGGCGACGGTCATGCCGCACGGTGTCCTGTTTCGTGGTGGCAAGGAAAGGCTTATTCGCGAGATATTCATCAATGACGACTGCATCGAGGCCATTGTCAGCCTGCCACCCGGCCTGTTCTACGGTACAGGCATTCCTGCCTGCGTGCTGGTCTGCAACAAGAACAAGCACGACGAATTCAAAGACAAAGTTCTCTTCATCAATGCCGATCGTGAATACGCGGAGGGCAAGAACCAGAACCGGCTTCGCCCCGAGGACATCGAAAAGATCGATTTCGTTTTCACGCACAAGCGGGAGCTGCCCAAATATTCGCGCCTAGTGCCGAAGTCCGAGATCGTGGGCACGCATGACTACAACCTCAACATCCGCCGCTATGTTGACAACACGCCCGACCCTGAGCCAGAGGATGTCCAGGCACATCTCATTGGCGGAATCCCCGAGGCGGAAGTAGCCGCGCGCTCCAACGATTTCGCCAAGTTCGGAGTCAACCCGGATTTACTCTTCGAGACTGACCGCCCCGCCTACCTCGCCTTTCGAAGGTCCATCGACGCCAAGCCCGACATCAAGGCAACGCTCGAATCGGCCCCGGCGCTGCTGTGCGCTCTCAACCGACACCACGACGCCTTGGAGTCTTGGTGGGCGGTTGCCAGGCACGACTTCGCCCAGCTCCAGCATCTAGTCGACGGGGGCAAGAAGGTGTCCGAGATACGCCACGGGCTTCTTGGCACCCTCAAGGACAATCTTGTGCCGCTCGGCTTGCTCGACGAATTCAAGAGTGCAGGCGTTTTTGTAAATTGGTGGCAGCAAATCCGCTACGACCTCAAGACCATCGTCTCCACTGGTTGGCACCACACGCTCATCCCCGATGAATACTTCATCGCCGAATACTTCTTAGCCGAAGCCGATTTCATCGAGACACTGGAGGCGAACATCTCCGAAGCTCAGGGTGAGTTGGCCGAGACCTTGGAGAGAGCTCAGGAGGTCAGCGGTTACGAGCCGGACGAAGGCCAAATTTTGACGACCGCCGTCATCAAGAGTGTTCTCAAGGCGCTGATTGACGACTTGATGGAAAGCGCCGGAGCATCCGCCAGAAAGGAACTCAAGATCCTCATGGATCAGGAAGAGGCCATCAAGGCGATCGAGAAGCGCATCAGGGACGCTAGGGCGACGCTCAGGAGAAAGGTCGCAGATTTGGAGTTCAAGCTTGAACTCAAGCGTCTCGGGGCCGACGACTTCAAGGCCGAGATTCGAATGCTAATTTCACAGGCCGATGTCCGTCTCGCCGGGCTAGACCCGAACAAGAAGGCCGACAAGAAGGCGGTTGCCGCGCTCGAAAGGGATAAGGAGTCGCTGAACGACCGGCTTGTACACGTCGACGCGGTGCTCAAAGTGATCGGTGGCCCAATCAGCGAGACCGACCGTTGCCGCCTGATCCTGAAGAAAATCTACGATGTCGCCAGTGCCGAGCTTGACCGTTACCTCAGTGCGGAGAAGCGGGCTCTGGTGCGAGTCGTTGAGAACCTCTGGGAAAAATACGCCATCTCCGCAATCAAATTGGAGAATGATCGAGCAAACTCGCTTGCCAGGACAGGCGGTTTCCTGAAGAAATTGGGGTACATCCAATGAAATTGCCTCCCGAAGTTAAGCTCGGCTCCTGTGTCACGCTTGAGAAGGGGAAACCGTCTGATGCGCAACCATACTACGGGCCCAATGCCGACCGATACTTGACACCGGAGTATCTGCGCACGGGTGGAGAGTGCGCATTTGTCAGGACCACACCTCGCTCTGTTCGCGTTGAGGATGGCGACACAATCTTACTTTGGGACGGATCCAACGCGGGGGAGGTACTTTATGGCCGCTCCGGCATTCTTGCGTCGACGATGAGTCGCGCTTCACATGCTAGGCGCTTCAACAGAGCTTACTTCTTTTATGCACTCAAATTATGGGAGCCACACCTAAAGGGGCAGACTTCGGGATCCGGTATCCCACATATCGACAAAGAGATTTTCTACGACCTAGCGATCATTGAGTTTGACCCACCAGAACAACAAAAGATCGCCGAAGTGCTCTCGACTGTTGATCAGGTGATCAAGGAGACTGAGGCTCTCATCAAAAAACTGCGTCGCATCAAGACAGGCCTGATGCAGGATCTTCTAACCCGCGGCATCGACGAACGTGGCAACCTCCGTTCCGCAGAGACGCACAATTTCAAAAACTCTCTGCTCGGGCGAGTTCCGGTGGAGTGGGAAAGTGGATCTTTGGCTGCGTTTGTTCCTTCGGTGGAGTACGGGATTTCAACATCGCTCGGAGATTCGGGGATTCCCGTATTGCGCATGCAAAATGTTCTCGACGGTGAAGTCGAACTATCTGACCTCAAGTTCACTGATGCTCCGGTGCCAGAGCACTTGTGGCTAAGGGATGGTGATGTGCTCTTCAATCGAACCAATAGCTGGGAACATGTTGGTAGGACCGGCATTTGGCGAGGTCAGATCGAGAGAGCAACCTTCGCGTCATACCTGGTGCGGCTGAATCCGCATCCTGACAAACTGTTACCTGAGATGCTCAATTCCTGGCTGAACTGGGACCGGACTCAGATCTCTATGCGCCGACAAGCCACACCTGCGGTTCAGCAAGTGAACATCAATCCAACGAATCTTTGTTCGATTCCCGCCGCGTTCCCAAAAGACTTGGATGAACAGGCGGGGATTATGGCTCGCATCTCTGCTGTGAATGAGGACTTCAATGCTTGCAGGGAGCACCTCTGCAAACTGAATTCCATGAAGGTCGGCCTTATGCAGGATCTCTTGACGGGAGATCGTCGCGTAACAGTTTTCCTCGAACAACGTGAAGAAGCCTCAACGTGAGTGACGGCACAATAAGTGGAGGTCATCCAGATGTGGCTCCGTGAACTACACATCCGTAACTTCCGAAAGATCGACGTGCTGAAAGTGAGTTTTCCGCGAGGCCTGACGGTATTGGTTGGGGAGAATAACTCGGGTAAGACGACGATCATTGATGCACTACGCCTCATGCTGTTTTCAAATCGGGATTTTGATGCCCTCCGGCTTACTGAGGATGATTTCCGAGTCGGAACCGAACGTGCACCGATCGAGATCTCCTGCAGATTTTCCGGACTTGAGGATAAGGACGAAGTCCACTTTCAAGAATGCCTCGTCGATGTCGGTGCTGGCAAGTTCGAGATGCAGGTCAATGCCCGCGTTGAATTCAATGAGACGACGAATCGGTGCAATGTGAAGATGTGGGGCGGTGAGACGGAAGGCGGCTCACTTCCATCGAACCATTACGATCTACTTGCGACGATCTATTTGCAGCCGCTGCGTGATCCCGAACGCGGCCTGCGGCCGGGCCAGCATTCTCAAGTGTCCCGCCTCATCGACTGCCTGACTAGGGAAGATCAGCGTACCGAATTTGAAACGATCGCCAAGGATGCAAACGAGCAAATCCGCGATCTGAAGCCTGTCGAAGACGCAAGGTGCGACATCAATTCACAGATGGAAGCTATCGCCGGAGGCGAATTGACGCAGAATACAGAGCTTATCTTCGCCGACCCTACTTTCCGACGCATCATCGCAGGGCTGTGGCCCGAGATTGAGGGCCTTCCGTTTGGCCTCAACGGACTCGGCTACAACAACTTGATCTTCACATCTGCGACTTTGAGCACACTCCGGCGGAGTTTGCCGTTCTCGTTTCGTTCAATCTTGATTGAGGAACCCGAAGCGCACTTGCATCCGCAACTTCAGATGCTCCTTCTCAAACATTTGGCGGATGTCGCCAACAAAGACGAAGGATACGAAGTTCAGGTCATCGCAAGCAGTCATTCTCCTATCCTAGCGAGTCAGGCCCCGATCGACTCGGTCATATCCATTCATGAGGTTGAAGGCCAATTCAACGCAGTCTCGGTCTGTTCGATTGAAATTGACGATAAGACCAAGAAGAAACTTCAGCGGTATCTCGATGCGACTCGCGGGGAACTTTTTTTTGCCCGACGCATCTTGATGGTGGAGGGAATTGCAGAAGCGCTTCTGCTCCCTGTGCTGGCCAAGATTGCAGGTGGGAATCTTAAAGAGTCATCCGTGACAGTCCTGAACGCGGAAGGGATCAACTTCAACGCGTTCATTCCATTGTTTGGGAAGGAAGGGCTTAGTGTTCCGGTCGTCATTCTCACTGACGGTGACGCAACCAAGATCGGTGGAGAGATGTCCGCAGCTGCGTCAGGCCTGATGGAGCAAGTAGCCGATATCCCGAATCTTAACGTCGAGATGTCAGAAATAACTTTCGAGCACGAGCTCGCCCGATCCGAAGCGTTGTTTCCGCACATGTTGTCTGCATTCAAAGCGCTGCATCCCAAGATTGGAGAAGAGCTCGAAACCGAGTTCGCGGCGATCGCGAATGTGGATGAGAAGGCCACGAAATTCTTGGAGGCTTTCACTAATAGGTCGGTGTCAAAGGGACGGTTTGCGCAGGAACTCGCCGAAATCTTGGCGGAATGTAATCTCGGAGTTGACGCTATTCCCGAGTACATCCGCAAAGCGCTCCAGCTCTTGGGAGTTCACGGTGAGGTGGCAAACGATGGTCACGGCTGATCAACTTCGCGAGGCGATTCTTTCCCAGAACCCGACGGACCAACAGAGGGAAGCAATCTTTGCTGACGAACTGGAGTTTCTCTTGCGCGCAGCTCCAGGAAGCGGAAAGACATGGACATCATGTCGACGCTTCATCTGGAGAGCGGCAAGCTGGCCTCATCCTGTCGGCGGACTGGCACTCCTGTCGTTCACAAACGCTGCCATCCGAGAGTTCAAGGCCGTCACGGTCAACGTAGGGCGGAGAGGCCTCCTCTCCGATCCCAACTACGTTGGTACGTTTGATTCGTTCGTTGAACGTTACATTCTCGCGCCGTTTGGCCATTTGCTCACCGGCGCAAACAAACGGCCGAAGCTATTTCCGGGTCCACGTCCGGGCGATAGGAAAAATATGCAGCTGATGGTGTGGAGGAACAGCAAGGGCGGCCAGAAGATCCCTGTTCCGGCATGGGAAGTCATTCCGTGTCCGAATGGCACAAAGTACAGCTTCAAGACGTCGCCCAACTATGGGAGTCAGCCCATTGCTGGCGCCATTGGACCTGTCTACAATCTGCTGTCTCTGGGATTTTATACCCATGCGCAACGCATTTTCTGGGCGTGCAAGCTCCTGACCGAGAGACCGCACATTGCGGAACTGCTCGCCGCGCGTTTCCCCGAAATCATCGTCGATGAGGCACAGGACACGAATGCTTGGCTCTTGATTCTCATGAACATCCTGCGCGAAAGTGGCGCGAAGATCACTCTCATAGGTGATCCGGATCAGTGCATCTTCGAGTTCAGCATGGCAGATGCGACGTCGTTACCCGAACTGAAGACGAAGTGGGCAATTCCAGAGATGCCCCTGAGTCAGTCGTTTCGTTGCAACAACCAGATTGCCGCGGCCGTCCGTAGCGTGGGCGGAAATGCAAATTTCAGCGGTTTCGGTAGTGGAGCCAGCGAATGGCGCCGGGCGTTTGTGGTCAAAGAATCGTCGACGGCTTTCTCTGATGGACTGGCGGCGTTCCAACGCTTGGCAGATATGGCCGAAGTGAGCCTCAACTCCGTTGCCGTCGTCTGCCGTGCGCATGAGCAATTGGATTCACTGCGTGGCAAGGTGAACTATACCAAGCTCAAAGGTAATGCAAAAGACCTTGCCAAGGCCGCATTCCTTCGTGATTCCCGGCTTGATTACCGTGGCGCTTCTCAGATCGTCGAAAGTATTGTGCGCAAACTCACAGGTGACGCCCCTTTGTGGGAGCGCATTGATACCGACCCGACATCACACGAGCGCATGGCACTGGCACTGGCAATCTGGAAGTTCGTCAAAGACCCGCAACGACTATTGCCTGTATCTCACCGTGGTGACACATGGATTCCTTCCATGCGTACGCAGTTGGCATGCCTGATTGAGGAAGTCGACTTGCAAGGCGATGTGAAGCTCGGACAACACATCAAATCAACCGGACTCTCCGCCGCTCAGAAAGCTTTGCCACTCTTCGAAACGATCCATGAGTTACCTGTGGCGCGACAGGACACGATTCACCAGGTGAAAGGCGAGAGTATCGACGCAGTGCTGGCTATCGGCAGTACAAAGTTCTGGAACTCCGTGGTGGCGGCGGTACAAAGCGGCGAGAATACGGAGAATCGGCGGTTGGCGTATGTGGCAATGACGCGAGCTCGCCACCTGCTTGTCGTCGCGTTACCGAAGAGGCATTACGAGAAGTATTCGAAGACTTGGGAAGAGTGGGGCTTTGGAGTGACCACCTGATGGAAGCCAGAACCGAGCCGGACGAACAGCGATGCCGTTTCAGGAATGGAGCATGAAGGTCACGTCGCAACAGCATGTCAGTCTGGACGAACGCGAGCACGTAGAGAAACCGCTGCTTGACCAGCTTGCGGATTTGGGCTGGGATGTCATTGACCTCACGGACATAAGGCAGACGCCGGTTGCCACCCATAGGGAGAGTTTCACCGAGGTCGTGATGCTGCCGGTGCTGCGCGAGCGGCTCAAGGTCATCAACCCCTGGCTCGAAGACGATCAGGTTGAGGAGGTTGTCAGGCAGCTCACAGCGGGCTTCCCGAGCGCCGGATTACTGGAGAACAACAAGCACCTGTTTCAGCTCCTGCAGGAGAACACCAGCGTTAGCGAGGATCGTCAGAGTGGCGAGAAGAGCCCGACCGTCCGCTTCGTGGACTTTGCGTCCTGCGACAACAACAGCTTTATCGCAGTTTGTCAGTTCAAAGTTCGTGTCCTAGGCACTGAGCGCCACATCATCCCGGATGTCGTGCTGTTCCTCAACGGCCTGCCTGTGGTTGTGATTGAGTGCAAGTCGCCCAAAGTCAACAACGCGATGCCTGAGGCGATTGATCAGCTTCTCCGCTACAGCGAGCAGCGCGGGGTCAAGGAGGAAGGAAATGCGCGGCTCTTCTACTACAACCAGTTCGTCGTAGCGACTTGTCGGCAAGAAGCCAAGTTTGGTACCATCACAACGCACACCGAGAAGCACTTCTATCGTTGGGCCGACCCGTATCCACGAACTGTGGATGAACTGGAACACGGCTCAGGTAGCCCCAACGACCAACGGCGTCTCGTTGCCGGCATGCTCGACCGGGCCAACCTGCTCGACCTAATTCATACTTTCACGCTCTTCTCAACGAACGACAAGGGTCAGGCGATCAAGATCGTTGGCCGCTACCAACAGTTCCGTGCGGTGAAGCTGGCGGTGAAGCGGCTGATTGATGGCCAAAACTCCCGCGAGCGCAGCGGCATCATCTGGCACACTCAGGGCTCTGGAAAATCGCTCACCATGATGTTCATGGTTCGAGAGATGTACCGTCACGCGCAATTTTCGAACTGGAAGGTAGTCTTTGTCACCGACCGCACCCAATTGGAACAGCAACTGTCCGAGACCAGTCAGAGCATAGGCTTCACGGTCAAGCGAGCTGACAGAATCAAGAGGCTCAAGGAACTGCTCAGAGCCGACACTTCCGATCTCGTGATGGCGATGATCCATAAGTTTCGCGAGGCGGATCTGTCCGAGACATTCCCGGAGTTGAACGCCAGCCCCCACATCCTCGTCATGACCGACGAGGCCCACCGATCGCAGTACAGGCAGCTTGGTGCTAACCTCGACAAGGGCATCCCCAACGCTGCCAAGATCGGTTACACGGGCACACCGATTGACAAGACCGAGCAAGTCTTCGGAGACTACATCGACAAGTACACGATGCGCCAGTCCATTGAGGACGGCGTGACTCTGGAGATCGTCTACGAGGGCCGCACACACAACGCTGAGGTCTCCGACCAAGGCGGGATGGACGCAACGTTCGAAGACGTGTTCAGTGAGCACAACGTGCAGCAGCGTCTGGAGATTCTTGGGTACGGATCGCGCGACGCCTACCTTGAGGCAGAGTCCACCATCCAGGCCAAGGCTAAAGACATGGTGGAGCACTACCTCGCACATGTGTTCCCCAACGGTTACAAGGCACAGGTGGTCGCGACGTCGCGCGAGGCTGCCGTGCGCTACAAGAAGCATCTGGACGCAGCGCTAGCGGCGGCTGTCCAAAGGCTGGAGGAGGTCGATGCGGGTACGCTGGACATGGGCCGCCTCAAGGTGACGAAAACGGATGTCGTGATCTCCGGACGCCACAACGACTTGCCCCACTTCAAGGAGTATTCCGACGCATCACGGCATGAGACGAGCATCAAGAGCTTCAAACTGGCGTTCGGCAGCGAAGAAGAAGGTGTCAACGGCGACGTGGGGATTCTAATTGTCAACAACATGCTCCTTACTGGCTTCGATGCACCGGTCGAGCAGGTGATGTATCTGGACAAGGTCGTCGTTGCCCACAACCTGTTGCAGGCCATAGCCCGCGTGAACCGTGTGGGCGGAGAGTCCAAAGACAAGGGCTTCGTGGTGGACTACGTCGGCATTGGCCACCATCTCAAGAAAGCAATCGACGTTTACGACGAACGCGAGCAGAAGGAGATCATCGATGCCCTAAGTTTTCCCGATGAGGAGTTGCGGGAACTTGAGGAAGCCCACGCAGTCGTGATGGCCCTACTTCGGAAGCACGGACTTACGGACACTAGCGATCACGACGCCTTCTATGATGTATTCTACGATGAGGACCTGCGTTTTGAATTCATGCTGGCGTTCAAGCGACTGACCAAGTCGCTAAATCTCCTGTTCCCGGCCCGCCAGGCCCTCGATTTCATGGACAATTACAAGGCGCTTGCTGAGATAAATGTGCTCGCTGGAAAGCACTTCCGCGACCAGCGTCTGAGCATGAAGGGGATCCCGGCGAAGCTTCGTGCAATCACGGATGCTCACCTCGAATCCCGGGGCATCGATGTCAAAATCCCACCGATTTCGATCCTTGACGAGGATTTCGAGAAGGATGTAGGCAAGCGTCGCCGAACCAAGACCAAGGCCGCCGAGATCGAGCACGCAATCCGCCACCATCTCGACGTGGACATGGACGACGATCCGGATCTGCGCGCCTCCTTCGCTGAAGCCTTGGCGGCCATCTTTGAGCAATTTCGGGACAACTGGAACAAGATCTACGAAGAACTGGAGAAGCTGCGGGCGCGAATTGTCGATGCCAGAAGCGAGCCGACATACGGATTGCATCGAAAGAAGCAAATGCCGTTCTTTCGAATGTTCCAACGTGAGCTATTCGGTGCAGACAAGCTGTCAGAGGGTCAGTTTCAGGTCGCCGCCGGGCATGCTACCATTGGCATCGACGAAGACGACCGAATCAGCTGTTTGATAGATCTGACACAAAAGATTACTCTCGTTGTTGAGAGGGAACTAAAATTGACAGGATTCTGGGAGAGCAGTCCAGCTCGCAACAAGCTAAGAGCGGAGGTTTTGAATATCTTACTCACGCCCAAGTTTAACAGAATTCCCAATCTTGTCCGCGATCGCAATCAAATCATTAGCCGAGTCATGGAATTGGCCGAAAAGAACAATGACGCAATCCTTTTTGCGGACTAGCGAAAATGGATATTTCCTACTCCGTAAAAAAATCTTCCAAGAGAAAAAGAATCACGATCACTGTCGAGCGAGATAGAGCGGTTGTTGTGCACGCCCCGAACTATGCGTCCGATGAAGCAATTGCACGAACGGTCGCAGCGAAGCGGTATTGGATCTACGAGAAGACAGATCATGGACAAAAATATTCTAACCGTCCTCATCCCCCTGGCAAAGAACTCGTTAATGGTGAATCCTTGCTGTATCTTGGACGGAGCTACCGTATCGAGATCGCCGACAATGAGACGGAGTGCATTCGGTTTGATCAGCGTTTTCTGATTCCGGCATCGCTAGGGCCTCACAAGAAGAGTGCCATGCGTGAGTGGTACATCGCGTGTGCAAAGCAGCGAATTTTGCCTCGAGTTGCAAGGCAGGCCCGAGTGCTTGGCGTCTCATTTGGGAGGGCGCGTATCGTTGATAGTCGATATAGGTGGGGTTCATGCACTGTTCGTGACAACATCAACCTAAATTGGCGGTTGATTAAGGCTCCGATCTTTGTGGTCGATTACGTTATTGCCCATGAACTCGCTCATCTTTTGGAGCCCAACCATACGCCGAAGTTCTGGAACATTGTGAAGGCACAAGTACCTGCCATGGACAGCGCGCGCGGCTGGCTTAGAGAGCACGGTCAGATCCTTGAGGAAGAGATCTAGGCGTTTGGTAGCGCAAGGATTTGCTGTCGGAGTAGGCGTCATTCGCCAGCGGGCAGTTCCATTGCCCCGTCAACCTCATCTTGCCGATGTTCCCATTCCTGCAGCCGCTCACAGGCCGGCTGCACAGCTATGGATTGTCGTGCGCGAAGGGCAAGTAGGCGGCTGTCGCTGCACTTCAAGACTCGGGGCAAAGGATGAGCCGTTGCTATCGGCGCCGCCGTTTCCCTGGCCAGGGGAGGATGCCATCCAGTTCCGGAAGGAACGGGTCTTCGTCCTCAACCTCACGTCCTTCACACAGCAAGGGGGGCACTTCTTCATCCTCGAACCAGAGCAGCGTGAGAGTCTGATCCCACGACTTTAGATACCGCGCCTCCTCCAAGACCACACCGCCCCTGCGCCAATCGCTGAACCAAACGTCGGCGGCGACTTCCTTCGGCCCCGTCGCCGAGCCGCTTGTTCTTAGAGCGGCCGAAAGAGATTCCGGCGGAACCTCTATTCGAGGTGGGATCCAGCCTCCGGCCTCGCGAAGCGATTTCGACCGAGACGCGTATCGAATAACGCCCTTTTCGGAGAGAACGAAGGCGCATGGCGCATCCATGACCATTGCGTAACGGGAACCAGTAGCGGTCGTCGACGCTAGGAAACGACGCCCAAGTTCGTCAATCGCAGGGAACCCGATCTGCTCTTCTTGCACCATGGGTTCGAACAACTGCTTCGGCAACAGCAATTCCGCCGCAAACACGTCACAGAGAATCTCGTTTTTGGGGCGCTTGACATAACTCCACGAAGGTATGGAAGAGTGTTCGGACGGCAGGCCCAAGACAATATGCGCAATTTCGTGGCAGGCCGTGAACCGCCTGCGCTTCTCGCTGTCTTTCTTGTTGACACAGACAAAATGCTTGCCGTTGTTCTCGAACGAGTATCCGGGTTCATCGTCGGGCAGATCTTTTTCGTGACGCAAGATTCCGCCGATGTGATGCACATAGCTCTCGATCGACGGGGGAATTTTCACCGGGCCAGCTTCGCGAACGAATTTCCGTGCGCGAAGAACAACCGAAAATTCATCCATTGCCGTTTTCTTCCGACAAGATTCTGCGCACTCGCGCCAACAACTGCGCGTAGTTCGGCCGTGCACCGCCGCGAAAAGCCGCTCCGGCTGCCGCGGCGAACACGTCATAAGTCACGGTTGAGTCGTTCAACGTCTCGGCCACGAGGTCCTGTGCAGTATCCGGGTGTGCCGCAAGGAAGCGAAGCATTTCGGCTTCGCGATGGTCCACCTTGAGTGCACGGAGGAGCCTGTGCAGCACATCGGTCGATGGTGCCTCCTTTTCCCCTCGCTCAAGCCGATAGATGTAGGCGTGATCTGTTTGGGAGAGTTGACTGAGTTCCCGCAGCGACAAGCCCCGTCGCTTCCGCAAGTACTGTAGGAGAAACCCCAGACCATTTTTTTTCATAGCAGCCCCATTGACATGCGTCCTCTGACTCCCTATCTGTTGTCCAGATAAACAACAGCGCCCTAAATTGTGGCCATTTGCGACATACTGCCGTTGAGCACTCCCAACTTTGTGTTGTCGTTCTAGACAACCGAATTATGGGTGACAATGGTCGAGTGCGCAAGCCTACGGTCGAACTTGGGGACCAAAACGAAGGAATTGACATGTCCGCGAACGAACTAGAAGTCTTTGTTCACCTCTCTGGAAAGCGCCCGACGGTAGTGCCTGCCGAACCCACCGAGACTCTGCGCAGCTTCTTGTCCCGACTTGAAATCGAGAATGACAGTCCCCATGACATTCTCGTTTTCGTCGGTGAGTGCGACCATGCGCTCACAGGAGGCGAGGACTCGCACCAACCGGCCGACCTCGACCTTACCCTCGCGGACCATGACCTGGACAAGCACCACCACATCCACTGCAGTAGCTGTCCGGAAATCGAAACAGTCATCCACTTCGCTGGAAAGGAGCTGAGTCGCAAGTTCTCACCAGCGGCCACAGTGGAGGTTGCGACACAGTGGTCTCGCGTGAATCTTCGTCTTGATGCGGCGGCAGCTTCGGAATTCGTTCTTCAGATCTCTGGCACCCAAAATCGGCCCCGCCCAAGCCAGCACTTGGGCGAGCTCATCCAAGTTGGCGAATGCAAGCTGACTTTCGAACTCGTCAAGGAAATGACACCACAGGGCTAGTCGCATGCAGTCACCATCCCAGCGCGTATTTGAAGCCGATCTTCAATCCGCCAATTTTCGCAATGGCGTCCTAAAGGAACATTGGGGCGTCGTCGCACTCGACTGGCCACAGGCGATCCTCTGGATTCGTGCGGCACCCAGAATGAGCGCACCGGATCGATTTTATGTCTCCCTAGATCTTGAGGGTTATCGAACGACGGCGCCAACGGGCACTTTCTGGGATCCAACTACTAGGGCCATGCTCGACGCGTCAAGGCGTCCGAAAGGGAAGGCGAGCAGTCGATTTGCCAAGGTGTTTCGGACCGATTGGGAAGGCGGCCGGGCCTTCTACCATCCATACGATCGGACTGCTGCGGATAGTCATCCCGATTGGCGAAACCAACAGCCGCATCTAGCCTGGACACCGGATCACACCATCGTCGACTACTTGGAGGCAATTCGCTCCCTACTGAATTCGGATGACTACGATGGCGTGTGAACCCACTCTCGAAGAAATTTCTTTGTCCGTTTGGCTATGGGCCCGTTTACTTGGCGACCTGAAGCGTCGTGGCGCGGGACGGCGCGAGAGCGGCGCTTTTCTTCTCGGTCGCAGCCATAACCGACGTGGTCGAATTACGACTTACCTATGTTACGACGATCTCGACCCGGACGCCCTTAAGTCCGGTACTATCACCTTTCATGCGAAGGGGTATGCTGCTCTCTGGAACGTCTGCCGCGAGAAGGCTCTGGAGTGTCTGGCTGATGTGCATACTCATCCGGGCCACTGGGTTGAACAAAGCCCGATCGATCAGCGAAACCCGATGGTGCCGATAGCCCACCATACGGCGCTTATCGTGCCTTGTTACGGGCGTGCCTCGCGTTGGTCGCTCAAGGGCGTCGGCGTTTACGAGTATCTCGGTAACTTCGAGTGGGCGACGCACAACCGTGCCGACAAGACGAAACGCATTGCCCTTAGTATTTGGTGATGGGCATGAAGGACGAAAGACCAAATCTCTCGCGGATATCGAAGCTGTTTGCCGACAGAGATTCTCTTCCGACATTGGCAGGGCTAGCGAAACGCCAGCAATTCGGGGTGACGCTCGTTTGCGGTGCTGACGTCGCCTTTTCCTACATGCTGCAACTCTGTGTGCTCACGGCCGCGAGAATTGCCACCCGCTGCTTTCCCGACGCCGTGCAAGTCGTACTTCCCGCACAGGAAGGCGAATGTCCCACGTTGCTTTGGCCGGAACTGAAGAACCGTCCATCCTTCAGCGCAATGCTCCGTGAAATCGTGGGTGACCAAAATGTTGTTGCCGATTTGAGCAATTTGTCCCACAGCAACTCGCTTCTGTTTGGCCGCGCGCCCGAGATCGCCGGTGCGCTGCGCGTGACCTTCGACGGTTGGGTCGCGATGACGGGCCCTGTATCTCAGGTCGACCGCCTTCGCGAGCGTTCGTTCTGTTCTCTAGCTGCCGTCCTATCAGCGGCATTGGGCGTCTCGGAGCTTTTTCAATCTTTTGCGGAAATTTCTCTCGAAGCCAGACGACGCACCGTTGCTCTATCGCTTTGGCGGCCTGAACTTGATCCTACCCATCCTGACGCAATCGGTCCGGCTGTCGAATGGTTGCCGGCCGATCTTTGGGTGCTGGGTCTCGGACACCTTGGCAACGCCTACCTGTGGGCGCTGGGAACGCTGCCCTACGCGATGCCAAGCCACGTTCGGTTCTTCCTGAACGACTTTGACACGGTAGAAGACGAGAATATTGAAACAGGGTTGCTCTTTGCTGGCGCAGATGTAGATCGCACCAAGGCGCGGGTCTGTGGCACTTGGCTGGAACACCGTGGATTTCAGACCCGTTTACTGGAACGCCGCTTCGACAAGCAATTTTGTTGTCAGCACGGTGAACCAAGGTTCGCGCTATGCGGATTCGATTCGAATTCTCCACGTCGCGATCTGAGCGGGGTAGAATTGGCGCGGGTCATAGAGAGCGGCCTTGGCGGCACCTCGAACAACTTCGACACGATAAGCCTCCACGTACTGCCAAATCCCCGCTGCGCCCATGAACTCTGGCCCGACCTCTCCGAGGATGATGAGAGGAGGCGCGAGGCTCATCAAGCCAGTATGGCGCAAGGGAACGAAGCGTATACCCAATCCGGACTCGACGAATGTGGCCGTTTCGAGTTCGCCGGAAAATCGATCGCTGTGCCCTTTGTGGGGACGGTCGCGGGCTGTTTTGTCGTCGCGGAGGCGCTCCGTTTGTTCCATGATGGTCCGGCCTATTCCGACATTAAGCTGCGCTTGGAAACGCTCGAGATGCATGCCCTGTCGCTGCATCGTTGCTATAGCCCGGACGACACCGTCGCCCACCGCTGTACGGGGGCGCTGCAGTTGTAGCGCGTTCTCTTCGAAGGGACGATGGCGGACATTGTGGGCCTAGCGGGAAGGCCTGGTACAGGGTGGAAGGGATGAAGTTTTCTGGCGCAAGGCTCAACAATTGGCAAGCCAGAATTGGCCTAGGCATCGGCCATGCTCGAAGCTCCCGACCAATGCCACTGGACGAGGCAAAAAAAATCAAATGCTTGACAAGGCCATCTCTCCCGATCGCATGCCATCAGAACGGGAGATCACGTGGTCCCGACCGCGCAACCTACCTTCACGAATTCCCCGAACTCTGACGTCCTGACCTCGGGGGACAGTCATGAAATTCTGTGGCCCAATTCAGCCAGAAAAAAAAGCTTGTTGGGGGACTTCACCTGCAATTCGAGCTCGTAGTGGGCTTGCAATGTTCAGTGAACCCTGATGTGGGGCTGAAGCCTCCAGACATTCTCAATGAAGCATGAAAACAAGGGGTCCAAGCTCGGAACCCTCGTGATCAAGGGTTCACGGATGTTGTAATTTTCGCTCCCCGAGGTCAGGACGTCAGAAACTAACCGGAAAGCGCCGCCTCAAGGGCGATCTGAACCATGTCGCCAAAGGACCTCTCGCGGCTTTCCGAGTCCAGTGCCTCGCCGGTTTGCAGGTGATCCGAGACGGTCAGAACCGCGAGCGCCCGCGCCCCGTGGCGCACGGCGACGGTGTAAAGTTCCGCCGCCTCCATTTCGACAGCCAGTATGCCGTGGCGGGTCATCTGCTCGTTGAGGTCGGGGCGTTCGTCGTAGAACGTGTTCGAAGAATAGATGCCGCCGACATGCGTTTGTGCACCAGTCTTTTTTGCAGCCTGGTCGGCTGCATGGAGAAGCGTCCAGTCGGCACTGGGCGCGAAATTCAGCTCCCGAAACATCCCCTTGGACGGCGTCTCCATCGAGGACGCGGTCATCGCGATGACGATGTCGCGGAGCTTCACATGCGCCTGCATGCTGCCGCAGGACCCGATGCGGATCAATGTCCTGGCACCATAGTCCCGGATGAGCTCGTTGGTGTAGATCGACAATGACGGCATTCCCATGCCCGAGCCGTGGATCGTGACCGGGTTCCCGTTCCAAGTCCCCGTGTAACCCAGCATGCCACGCACCTCGTTGACCAGTTTCGGGTCATCGAGAAACTTCTCCGCCGCCCACTTGGCGCGCA
>JAJDVJ010000077.1 GCA_022826205.1 Silicimonas sp.
CTGTCAGACACGTTGAACGGGCTGATGGCGGTTCCCAACCTGATCGGCCTGATCCTGCTGGCGCCAATGGTGTTCAAGGTGACGCGCCGTTACTTCGAGGACGAGGGAATGCCGCTGGCGAGTCCGCTCAAGAAGGCCTGACCGCAGCGGGTGTGTGCACGGCGGGCAGAAGGCCTGTGTGCTGGGCCGAACGCAGGCTCCGTCATTGCCTTGGCGACTTGCGTGACATCCACGCAATGAACCGGGGCGCGTGACGTTGCCGGTCGAAACGCGGCTTGATCGAGTGCCCCGCCCTGACAGGCGCGGGCACCAGAATTCCATTCTCGTGGCAACGCAGGTGATTAGGTCTCATCCCGCTTCCATCGACACGGAAGTGACTGCACGACAAGCATGTTGCATGACGTGAGTGCGACATCGGGACGGACTTGCCGGCCCCCCGTTGCGCGCCGCGAACGGCTGTCGGCCCTGGCTGGTGAAGACGAATGTTGGGATTTTCGCGGAGATCTTCGTGAATGGGGACGGGACGTCAATCCGCCCTCCCTCACGCGGAGTTCCGGCTGCCGGTACCAGAGCGGAAGAGATGCCTTCGAACCGTCCCATGCTGCCGTCGGCTTCATCGAGCCTGACGACGCTGCGGCCGAGGGCACGGCGCGAGTTTCCGTTCCGGCCCGAGACTCTGGGAAATTGCCATCGCCGTGCTCATGGTGCCGTCTCCTCCATGCCGGTTTGCAAAATGCGGCGACCGGAAGACTCTCCCCGGACATCCCGGCCGCCGCCCGTTCCTGGATCCCGGTCGCTTCGCGGCGCGCGGCGGGTCGACGGCACGTGCGCCGGAAATCGGACGCCGAGTGGCACGAGCTTGAAACGACCTGGAACCGACGGGACTGCGGCCCGAAGGGGGCCGGAAGCCGGGCGTGCGGAAAGGTAGTCAAGGACGGAGGTTCAAGGAATGGGGCCGCGTGCCCGCCAAGGAGGTCATGGGCGTGGCCCTGATTGATCGACCGGTCAATCTCCGCCACATCGTCAGCATCCCGGGGAACGTCTGCGGTATGCGGGACCGCCAGATCCTGCTGCGGGCCGGCCCGGGACGGCACCACGTGGAGGACGAATCATGACCGGCGGCGAAGACAGGGACGGCTTGGGTGCGGGCCGGCTGCCCAAGACCCTGCCGGAACCAGCATCCGAGCACCCTGCCCCGGGGGACCGGGCTCGCGCCAAGCTGTTGCATTTTCGTTTGCCGGACTGATGGAAGTTCGCCGGGCATTGACATCTTTCGGCACCGGCTACAGTTGAAAGGACATGGAATTCGGTCACATGAACGCACGGGGTCGAGGCGACATCGCAGGACGGTCGCCAGTCAGGATGTTCGGCATCGGGCGCGCAGCAACGGTGCATGCCATTCCGGCACACCGCCGTGGCGAGATCTTGGCCGTGCCTCGCAGGTTCCGGAGTGCGGTTTCCCGGCTTGCGGCCGTGGCGGCCCTTGCTTCGATGTCGCTGTGTCCGGGAGTTGCAGGCGCGGACGACTTCTATCTGCGGGGCGGCCTCGGACTTGACTGGTCCCGCGACGCGGCCTTCACCGACATCGACTGCTCAAGCACCGTGCCGGCGGCACTGTACGGTTGCGGAACGGACAGTGACGGAGCACCCCGTCGCTCGCTCGGCGACTTCGGGAGGATGGCCGTGCTGGAACTCGGGCTCGGTTACGCAACCGAAGGCACGATGCGCTATGAGTTGATGCTGGAACACCGGCCAAGCTTCAGCTTCGAGGGACGCGCCAACTTTCTGGCGCCGGACCGGCAGCAGTCGGTGGCCGCAGACATCTCGTCGGTGTCCGGCATGCTGGCGGCGTTTGCCGACTTTCCCGAGCCTGGATCGGACGGGCGGGCGGCGATCACGCCGTACGTTGGAACGGGCATCGGAGCCGTGCGCCACCGGATCGGCACGACCACCATGACGTTCCCGGCGACGGCGACGAGCGTGCGGGGCGGGAGCCGGACGGACCTGACCTGGATGGTGACCGCTGGAGTCACGCTGCCGCTTAACGAGCGGCTTGGCCTGGACATGGCGTGGCGCTACACCGATCTTGGCGAGGTCCGCACCGGGAGGGGCGAAGGCGGAGTGACCTGGCACGACGGCAGCCGCGAACCGATCGCGCTTGACCTGGCTCCCACGCGGGCGCGCATCCGGAGCCACGGTTTCCGGGTGACGCTGCGGTACTCCTTCTGAGATCCTTTGCGGAAGTCTCAGCATTCGGCGTGACCCGGCATCGCGAATGCAGGGAGCAAGGCACGAGAGTCCCGGACGCAGACCGGCAAGTCCGCTCGGCGACGAGACAAGGACAGCTGTTGCGTCCTGAAAAACTGGGAATCGTCACGCCGAAGTGCTCCGCCCGCATCGCGGTCAAGAAGTGCCGCATGCCTCATTCGAGTTGCAGCGGGGTGGAGTCGATGCGATTGCAATCCGAAACGGGCCCGAAGCGGGGAGCGCGGAAAGGTCTGCGAATGCCGGACCGTTGGTCGGCCGGCGACAGAGGGCATCACGAAAGACGCAAGAAGATCGTGAAAAAACGACAAATTGCCACCAGACAAACGAAAGCGTCCATTCGGGTCGCGGCCCCGCTCATGGGGAAGCGCGACCGGACCCGAACGTGTGCTGACCCGCCGTTGCTTCCATCCGGCAGGGATGGCGGCGGGTCAGGTGCATTCGGCCACGGCAGGCCCGAGGCGTCAATCCGGTTTCGGGCGCAGCAGCCTATGAACGGCGGTCCGCACCGGATACGGGCATGCGCATGGAACGCGGAAACGCGACTTGAGAGTGTCGGCGGAGGAGCGGCTTGATTCAGAGCGTGCGGAAAAGTCAGCAAATGCCGAGCCTTCGGTCGACGGGATGGCTGGCGGCCCACGACATTGCACAATTAGCAAGGAGGTGATGGAAGCGATGAAATGGTCGGAGACAATTCGTGCAGATCGCATGGGGGCAAGCATCAGTGATCAAACGGGCTTGGTCATGGCGGGAACCAGTCTCAAGTGACAAGATGCTTATCCGGTCGCCAAGCCAGTTTCCTTGTCCTTGATCAAGGACTGGCTGGAACCAGCGTCTCTTTCGTGCATGCCCTGTTCTCCAAGGAGCCAGCGCATGCGGCACCGGTCGGTCTCCGCCGCATCAATCTTCTCGATGAAAGCCCAGGTGCGGGCACAGGAAAGCATGGAACTCGGGAAGGAAACGTGCGACATTGACTTGTCTCCGATGATGTCACCTTCACAGAGACAAGCCCTTCGGCCAGCTTCATGCAAGCTTGTTGAGGGGCACCCGTCCAAAACCCTCAGAAAGTACGAGCGGAAACGACCGGTATCCCGTCAGAATTCTTGAAGACTCTCAGCTTGCAGAAGATGCGCGAGGAACAGATGTCGACGATCAACCTGCCGGCCACCTTCGCGCAGCGGCACCAGTCGTCGCGATCAGGGATGCGCGATCCGATGGGAAGCGACCGGTTCGCATCTTCGGCGCAAGGCTTCAAGACTTGGCGTGATCCCTTGCTGCCCCAAGGCCTCCCGGTGTCTGGCGTAGCGCGTACTTGAGCACGGCAAAGCCGACAATGGCCGAGAAAACCGAGCCGAGCAGGACGCCGAGGCGCACCTGGTCGAGCCGTTCGGCAGTCTCGAATGCCAAGGTCCCGATAAAGAGGCTCATAGTGAAACCAACGCCCGCGAGACAGGCGACACCGTAGACCTGCAGCCAGTTCGTGCCGTCAGGCAATCGGCAGAGACCAGCCCTGACCCCCAGCCATGAGAAAGCCAGAACACCCGCCTGATTGCCGATGAACAAGCCAAGCGCAATGCCGAGCGGGAGAGGCGCTGCGAATGCACTCAGCGCGAGTCCCTGAAGGGAAACGCCCGCATTGGCGAAGGCAAACAGCGGAAGCACGAGAAGCGCCACCCAAGGGTGCAGGTCGTGTTCCGCAACCTTGAGCGGAGATGTGCCGTCCCTGGTCCGGATGGGGATCATCAAGGCAACCAGCACGCCTGCGAGGGTCGCGTGAACACCCGACTTGAGCACCGCCGCCCACATCACGATCCCGACGAGCACGTACGGCGTGATCCGTTGGACGCCAGCACGGTTCAGCGCGAGCAGCGCGAACCATCCCGCCGCCGCGATCGAAAGCGCCGCAAGCGATACGCCGTCCGTATAGAAGGCGGCGATGATAACGATGGCCGCAAGATCGTCAATGATGGCCACGGCGAGCAGAAAGATCTTGAGCGTCACGGGCACGACGCGTCCCATCAGCGCCAGGATGCCGAGCGCAAACGCAATGTCGGTAGCCGCCGGAATCGCCCAGCCACGGATGGTTTCGGGTGAGCCAAGGTTGATTCCCGCGTACACCAGCGCCGGGACCGCAATGCCTCCGGTGGCCGCGATGAGCGGCAGTGCCGCGCGATCCATGCTCGACAGGTGGCCCTCCAGGATTTCGCGCTTGATCTCGAGGCCGACCAGAAAGAAGAAGACAGCCATCAAGCCGTCGTTCACCCACAGGAGCAAGGGCTTTGCGATGGTGAACGTTCCGAGCTGCACCTTGATCGGGAGATCGAGGAAAATCGCGTAGGCCGGTGCAAGCGGCGAGTTGCTGATCACGAGTGCGGCGAGGGCGGCGAGCATCAACAGCACGCTTGGCGCGGCCTCGCTCGCGAAAAGCTGCATGACAGGAGATTGCTGGCTGTCGTTTTGCATGTGTCGGCGCTTTCCTCTCTCGGTCGGGAGTTCATTGCACATATATGAGCGTTTGCCCACAGCCCAAGTCCGCCGTGCCGCGCGCACATGGTCAATTTCGTCTCGGGCGCAAGGGCGTACCGGAGCCGGCGAGTTGGCCGGGGCCGTGGGCAAGTCGCCGACCGGCGCTGTCGGCCTTATTGACCGGGCTCGGCCCAACCGCCGTCCGCCCACAGATTCGTCACCTGCGGCGCCTTCTCCAGAGCATCTCCGGGATGACGTCCGGAGCGCCGTCCCGGTCCTGCACCGAGGCCTCGTGAACCGCGCTGACGATCGGGATCTCCTCCACGTCCGCCGTGACGTGTCGCCTGATCCTCTTTGCGGCGTCGTGCCCCGATGGCCCGCCGCTCTGCGTCGCCTTCACCGACCGGCTGTCGATCGCGGCCGCCGTCGGCTCCTGCGAACGGTCCGCAAGATAGCGCGCGCGGGCTCGGAGGGCGTCCAGCATCCGTTCCGGAACGCCCGTGCGGCACCACTCGCAGAAACGGTTCTGGATAGACGCGGACGGCGGAAAGCGCTTGGGAACCGCCCGCCACTGGCATCCCGTCCCGAGCATGGACCGGATCCCGTGAAGACCTCCCGCATGTTGAGCATCCGGGGGCGCCCCATTCCTGAAGGGGGCGGGACGAGCGGTTCGATGACGGACCATTCGGCATCCGTCAACACAGGAGCCCCCATGGATGGCGAAGGCCGGCTTCCCGCGGAGTTCCACGCGGTCGGCCACCAGCGATTGTGCCGGATGGTCCCGAAAGGACGCATCGGAGCGCAGGTCGCTGTCAACGTCATCCCTTCCCGGCAGAACCGCGGGCGCGACATGGATGAACCTGCGGCCCGTTTTCCAAGGCGCACGGCCAGCCACATTGGACGGCAGACGGATCGCGCACCTTGAAATGACGTGTGCCGTGCTCGGCGCAGGTTCGAAAGAAATTGCAAAACCGCTGAAATTGAGGCCTTGTTCACGGACTAAGTCTCAATCCATGGAGCATGTCATGAACAGTCCTCGGACCAGTGAAGAAGGGCCTTCCCAAGACCCTGATTTCCAGACGGATTTCGAACTTGGGCAAGACAACATCCGGCCGTTCGGCCTCGACATTCACAACCCGGTCTTCCTGATCTCGGGCCTGGTGATCATCGCCTTCGTGCTTCTGTCACTGGCGAACCAGGAGGCGTCGGCCGCGTTCTTCGGCTGGCTCCGGCCTCTTCTGACCAGCGAATTCGACTGGTTCCTGGTGATTTCGGTCGACATAATGCTCGTTTTCTGCCTGGCGCTCATCTTCCTGCCGGTCGGTTCGGTCCGGATCGGCGGCAAGGACGCCGCGCCGGACTATTCCTATCCCGGCTGGATTGCGATGATGTTCGCCGCAGGCATGGGCATCGGGCTCCTGTTCTTCGGCGTGCTTGAGCCGGTGTACTTCACCTTTTCGGAAGGCGGCAACGCCCGGCCGCTCAACATCGACACAAGCGAGCCCGGCAACGAATATGCCGGCATTGTCGGGACCGTCCACCACTGGGGCCTTGCCGGCTGGTGCGTCTACGCGGTTGTCGGTTTGACGCTGGCGATCTTCGCCTACAACAAGGGGATGCCGATGACGCTCCGTTCAGCATTCTACCCCATTCTCGGAGAACGGGTCTGGGGATGGTGGGGCCACGCGATCGACACGCTTGCGGTCTTCGCGACACTCTTCGGCCTGACGACGTCGCTCGGCCTTGGCGCGCAACAGGTGGCCTTCGGCCTCAACGTGATCGCCGGCATCGAGCCGTCCAGCACGCTGGTGGTCCTGCTGATCATCGGCATCACGGCCATCGCGCTCGGATCGGTGCTTTTGGGCATGGACAAGGGGGTCAAGCGGCTCTCCGAGATCAACATGGTGATCGCCGTTGCGCTCCTCGTCTTCGTGTTCCTCGTGACGGGGGCGGTGGCGGCAGTGACGCGCTATTTCAGTGTCATGGTCGACTACGTGATACTTTTGCCAGCGCTCTCGAACCCGTTCGGGCGCGAGGACACGAGCTTTTTGCACGGTTGGACGACATTCTACTGGGCGTGGTGGATCGCGTGGTCGCCTTTCGTCGGCATGTTCATCGCACGCATCTCCAAGGGCCGCACGGTGCGTGAGTTCGTCCTTTGCTCGCTGATCGCGCCGACTCTGGTTTGTGCGTTCTGGATGTCGACCTTTGGCGGTGCGGCCATCGACATGCTGAACGCAGGCGGTGCGGACGGCGTTCGTGCCACCGTGATCGACAGTTACAAGCCGGAAGGGGCGCTGTTCGGCTTCCTGAAGGAACTGCCGCTCAGCGGCATCGTCTCGCCCATAGCACTGGTCTTGATCGTGATCTTTTTCGTCACGTCCTCCGACAGCGGCAGCCTGGTGATCGACACGATCACGGCCGGTGGCAAGATGGATGCTCCGGTGTCGCAGCGGGTGTTCTGGTGTACGCTCGAAGGGCTGGTCGCCATTGCGTTGCTTCTTGGTGGCGGTCTTGTCGCGCTGCAAGGTGCGGCCGTCTCTACCGGCATACCCTTCACCATCGTGCTGCTGCTCATGTGTTGGTGCGTCTACGCTGCGCTCCGCACCGAAGAGCGCTAGGAAACCGAAGGGCCGGGGGCATCTCCGGCTCTTTCATTCTGGAAAAGTGCTGCGGAACGGATGAAGCGCGGTGCAACACGGCACGTCGGCGATGGTGTGCGCCGCAAGTCGTGAATGACGCAGTTTCCGTCTTCGGTGACAGGCGGCATCCCGTACGACCCAAGCGGATCACTGCCGACGGCTGCGGCCAGTTGGCCCAGCTTGGTCAATGGCACTATGAACCCGTGTCGGTCGGAGCCTTCCGATCCGGGAATTGTCCCTTGCGGCAGCTCCCTGGGTCGAATCGCTTGGTTGTCGCCAGGACGATCTGCATGAGTCATTCGGTCTGGATCCCATCATCAAAGGCGATGTCAATTGTCGACTTGTCGCCTCCGGACCGTTGATGTTCCAGCCGTGTCCCCCCGAATGCAGAGCTTTCGATGGGGCTCATGTCCCTATGCCTTGCGTTCATGTCGATCCCGAGACCGGTGTGTGAGTTTATGAACTCAATTGTCTTCCTCAGGTGGGCAAGGTCGAACTCGCCGGTGTGCAGTACGGCGATTTCAGGCGGGTACCGCCATCTTTTGAACACTCCCGCCTCTCCAGCGAAAATCCTTCTGGCGTCGTCCAGTTCGCCGTCCTGGGACAGAGCCGGTGACGGAAACTGGCTTGAAAGGCACGCAAGGATGCAACAAAGGAAAATGCGCAATCTGGATCCGATGCCTTTCCGTTCGCGTGAGCACGGGCATGCCTGGCAGGCCGCCATGATCAAGAGGTGAACCAGCACGCGAACTGACGCATTCACCCGGTCCAGTGGCGCGGGCGGCCGGTGTCGACATGCACGAAGCCGGGATAGAGGCCGACGCCGCCCAGTCCCGTCCGCCGTGCCGCCTTGGCCAGGCGAGAAGGCCGCAGTCCCGGCATCGAGATGTCCGCCGCCTTCGCGCGCAGGTGCAGCGAGTTCGCTGCGGCCCCCATGCCCGCGCGGCGCAGCATCTCGTTGGTCTTTCGTGTTCGGAACCCGGAATGCAGAAGGATCTCGCCCTGTTGGCCCTCCAGGATCGCCGCGTGGCGAATACGGGCCAGGAACCGCAGCAGGTCGGGATCGACGGGCATCGAGCGGCCTTCGCGCCAGTCGCGCATGAACCATTCCAGGCGGCGCGCCTCGTCCGGGTCCAGACGGCCCCACCGCTCGAACCGGGAGGACAGGACCTCCCCTGTCTGCACGTGACGCAGCAGGAGAAAGGGCTCCGGATCTGGATCCGGCAGCCCAGCGGCCCTTGCGCCGGCCGCGAGGCCGGACAGGAGCCCGGCGACCGCGCCAAGCACCACGGCGCGGCGTCTCATCGGCCGTGCCTGGCCCGCACGGCCATGGTGCCTGCCGACACCATCCTGCTTTCACTCATCCTGCATCTGCTCGCTTGCCTGTGCCGCCGTTCCGGCGGTCGCTGGGGCGAAGAGGTGGCACCGACCTTTCCGAAGCGCAAGCCAATTGCGCATTCGATGCGAATTTCGTGACCAATGCGAGCCGGAGCGGGTTCCAGAAGGAAACAGACTGCGGCTCGCATGCATGAGCATCATCGATCCGCCCCCCAATGTGCCAATCATTGCCGCCCGGGCAGGCCTGTGTCAAGCCAGCCAGTCGCGGGTCGCGGGCGCGGGCACCTCGCGCACTCTTGTCGGGACGGACCCGAGGTTGCCATTCGATCGAGATGGAAAGGGGGGCTGGTCGCCATCCGACAGAAAATCCCTGCCCCGCCGCTCTGCGAAAGCGGCTCGCGGCGATGGCACATGGAGAGACCCTCGCCAGGAGCGAACGCAGCAAGCCACCACGTGCTGCCGATGTCAAGACGGCCTCGGACATGCGAAGCCGTTCGCCACGGGAATGGTCGGCGGGCATCCGGTCCTTTCACGACCGGAGGACGCCGGGCGGATGCCGATGACGACAACGACGATCAAGCGCCCTGACGCCGCCGCGTGGGACTCGCAGGTCATGTCCGAGAACGGAAAGGCCTGGCGGCAAGGCGTCAGGTCCTTGAGGGCAGCCGCGAAGATAGGTGGACTTCGCCAGCCGACCGATGTTTCCGGTACCCGGCTCAGACTCGCCGATTCTGTCCCGATCCTTTGCGGGACTGCCTTGAAGATGGCGTTTCTCGTGCCGCTCAGAGCCGTGTCCGCGCCTGACTGGCCGCGAGCGGAACGTGAGAGCCGCCTCGGGGCAGCGAAAGCAGGCATTTCGCTCTCAGGAGCAGCCGGCGAGTTGACATGATCGGGCACTGGCGACTATCTCGCCCGGGCCAGCCGGTCCGGCAGCGTCGCATGCTCCACATTCTCCGCTGCCGGAACAGGCCAACCACCGGTCGCCCGCGCCGGGGCACAAGCGGGCGCTTTCCCGAAGGGACGGGATTCCGGCCAATGGCGTCTTGGGAAAACTCGATTTTGCAAGACGCCGTGCCCGCCGACGATGACGTCCGGGTTCGGCCCTCTCGGGGTTTCGCGACCGAACCGCAACTGCAATCCGAGGAACCAGCTCCCTTGCGTCGCACGGCTGTCCTGTTCGTCAGGTCCGGGTGCCCGGGACGTGCCCATGCAGCCGAACCCGCGCAACCATCGGGCCGAAGGGGCGGCCCCCATCCCGATTCGTTCCTGCATCGAACGCGGGGCCGCAAGCGACGTCTTTCACGTGCGGGGCTTGGGGGCAATGCGGGTCGCGGCGATGCTGGCCGACATGGCCGCTTGTGCAAGCGGGTGCCGCGACCCGGACCCGCTGCATGAAGACCTCGGGCGAGGCACAGGCAGCGAGCCGATTCGTGACATTTCACGCCAGAGCCGGGTGGTCAACGTGCAGGACGGTGGGCTCGAATGTCGAGCCGTTGCCGACCCCCCGGCCGTAGCGCCCAGTGGCGGAGCCACCGGGAGATAGACCTCGCGGGGGCGGGCGCCATGCATGGCGGGCACCCTGCATCCAGGTCCGGCACGGCGGCGTGTTCCCGGACGGCCTGGCAAGGCGAACGGCAGCCTCGGGGCTGCCTGAGGCGGCGAATCCGCCGCGCCGCCCCTGATGCCGGAGGCCTTGCCTTGCCAGATCGATTCTGCGCGCGCTTTCGCTCGACCGGAAGGCTGCGTTCAGGACGGCAATTTCGGATCAAGGCTCGATCCGGGACCCGGCGAAAGAACCCGGATGCATCCTCAACTCGCTCGGGTTGTCAGATTCCGGTCCTGACGCTAGGGTACGCGTCGTTGGATGAAGTCACGGAGAGAGTGCCATGCCTGCCCAGATTCGCGTGGTGCGGCCTGAAATGACCGAAATCATCGAGCCGGCGATCCGCAAGCGTTACGCATACCCGCGCCACGCCCTTGCGTTCGATGTTCCCGCCGTCGCGGGCAGTTCAACGTCCCGCAGCGCCGACGCCGTGGCGGTTGGCCTGACGTGGGAGACCGGGCACGTCGTGACCGGTCTCCAGTTCGGGTCCAGCCGCGGGGAGCTGGACGACGCGCTGCGCGACTCGGCGGACGCGGTCAGGCAGTACTGCGACTACTGGTATCTTGTCATCCCGGAACCGTTCGTCGAGCGGGCCGAAATGCCTGACGACTGGGGTCTCATGTCGGTTGCCTGGAAGGGCGGAGTCCGGCTTGTGAAGCAGGCGCCCGAGCTGCCGCGCCTGCCGTGGCCGCGTGAATTCGTCGCCGGATTCGCGAAGGCGGCTTGTCGGCCATGAACGAAGGCGTTCGGGTTCCGGTGATGGAGACTGATGCGGGTGATGCCGGAGTGACGCATTCCCGAAGGAACCAGGAGGCTTTCTGCCATGCAGTCCGGCAAGTCGCCGCGTTCGGCGCCAGCGACCCGAACGCTTTTCACGCTTTCATCGACCGAAAGCCGCCATTCGCGCCCTCGTGATGCCAGCGGATTGATCGAATCTGATTGCGGTGCGATTACGACGCCATGACGAAAACTCTTAACTGTTTGATAAAATGTCCATAATTTTGATGCCAATCACACCAATGACGAAAGCGAGGCGAACATGACCCGCATCCTGACCACACATGTGGGCTCCCTGCCCCGAACCCAGAAAGTCGTCGATTTCATCTT
>JAJDVJ010000080.1 GCA_022826205.1 Silicimonas sp.
CTGCCGCCTTGTCAGGCCACTGTGCGTCGCGATCCGGACCGCTTCGCGTTTGAAATCTTCACTATGTTTGGGTGCCATATCCGGTCTCCTCTATGGCGAGCATTGCTCGCAGAAAACCGGAACGGAAGTGAAGCAAGTCCACTTGTCTTTAGCGATGTCTTTGAGGGCCCGCTCTGGCTCTATCAATGGCAGGACGTTACAATGCCGGGCTTCATGGTTGCCTTGTACTTTTTTGTACGCGGACTGACCGATGAACGGCCAAGGCTGGTTCGCAGGGACTGGCTTCACAAACTTCCCTTTCTTGCGGCATTCTTTTGTGCTGCGCCCCGTCTTTTGCTGCCGGGTGATGTCCGGCGCAACGTCTCCGGGTCCGACCTTTCCGAGTCTTACCGGCAACTCATCGACACGACCGACACCCTGTATTGGATACTTTGGGTCGTTGTCCTTGTTGTTTACGGTGCCCTCTGCGTTCGTCGGCTCGTCCTTCACAAGCGCAACATCCGTGAGGTGTTTTCGGATCTCGAAGGGAAAACATTGCGCTGGTTGGATGTCCTGGTCGCAACGATGTTGGGCTTGGGTGTTTTTGTCATTCTTGATGAGGTCAGCATTTTGCTCGGCAACGCGGAAATGCGCGCTGGCATGGTTTCAATGCTCTTCGATTTTGTTCTGGCTGCGTCATACGGAGTCTTTGCGTTGCGGGCAGTTCCCCCTTTTCAGGGTTTGCCTGATGCCGTTGTTCCGGCACAGAACAAGCCCGAGCCCAGCGACATCTCGTCTCCCTATGCAAGGTCCGGCCTTGGTCCTGACGATCTTGATCGGTATGCTGCGCGGCTTGAGAAGCGGATGGCGGACGGACAGCTTTGGCGTGATCATGGGCTGAACCTGCGTGGCTTAGCGTCCCAAATCTCGATCCCTGCCATTCATCTGTCGGAGGTGCTGAACACCAAAATCGGTATGTCGTTCTACGACTACGTGAACCAATGCCGTATCCGCGATGCCTGCGACTTGCTGATCCACAGCAATGACGCCATCATCGAGATCAGCGAAGCCGTCGGTTTCAACGCAAAATCAACTTTCAATACCAGCTTCAAGAAGGTGACCGACCAAACGCCGTCGCAATGGCGGGCGAGCCACAAGCCCTAATTTGAGTGCCGTTGGCCCTCGCTCGGATACGGCCGATCAAGCTGGTTCGAACGTCCTGACCCGCTGGCCACGACGAAATAGTTGTCGCCACGCCGCATATCGGTTCCAGACGTAAACTCTGGAAGGGCTTTCCCATGACAACATTCAACCCCACGGCGCTCTTGGCAACACCGGATGCCGTCGCCCAAGCGCTCACGCTCAATGGCGCGCCCGCAGCTCTGGTCAGTTTCTCTGACGGAACGCGAATTGCTCAGGCCGCAAGTGGCGTGAGTGATGTGGAAACCGGCGACGCGGCACATTTCGCGCAGACCTTTGAAACCGGATCGCAGACCAAGATGGTCGTGGCCGTTGCGGCCCTTAAGCTGGCCGATGCGGGATTGCTGGACCTCGACGCACGGCTCGCGGACTACCTGCCAAGTGATCGACTCGAAGGGATCGCGAACGTAGACGAGGCAACACTTCGCGACGCGCTCGCGATGCGATCGGGCATCCCCAATTTCACCGATCAGGATAACGAAAACGGGGTCGAGCTTTTTGATCTGATCGCGTTCGAGAATCCGGATACCGTGACCGGTTCCGATGTGGCGCTTGATCTTGTTCGCGGGCTGCCGGCCAGCTTTGAACCCGGGGCGTCTTACGAATATTCCAACACGAACTACACCTTGTTGGGCGAAGTGATCGAGGCCGTCACCGAGCAACCGTTGGGTGACGTCGTGCAAGACCTGGTCTTTGAGCCTTTGGGAATGACGGACACGTTCCTTGATGATCATCGCGCCGATCCGAACCGCCTGTCGAGCTATTATCCGACTGATGACGGCGCGATTGACGTGACCGATATCTTGCAGGATCCCGGTGCTGCCGGCGGTATCATTTCCACGACCGCAGATATGACGACCTTCCTGCAAGCGCTTCTGGTCGATCAGACAGTGCTGTCGCCCGACGCGCTTTCCCAGATGATGGATTTCGGCCCTTCTGATGAGGATGGCATGTTTTTCGGCCTTGGACTGGTGGCATTCCAGATCGACGAAGTAGGCACATTAATCGGCTTTCCGGGCGGGACAATCGGAACGGAAAGCGCCACTTTTCTGCATGTCGAGACAGGGCAGATTTTTTCGACGGCCGTCACGACCGTCGATCTCGACGTCAGTGCTTTCGCAGGAATTCTGGCTTCCGCCCAGTTGGCGATGGAGGATCCAGCCTGGTCGAATACCGACGAAGACGGGCCCCTTCAAGTCCAAGGTGTCTCAGCAGCAGATTTACTCGTCGAGACGACCGAAGCGGGTTTCGAGTTAGCCTACGAAGGCGCGACCTTGCGCGTGGATGCGACACTCGACGAGATAGAACCCGGTGACATTGTGTTCGAAGACGACTCCGTCCTTTTGACCGGGGATGCAGGCCATGATCGCATCGCTCTTCACCGAAACGACGACGCATTCTCCGCAGACAACCAACTGCACGGTTTGCAGGGCCACGACGTTCTCAAAGCAGGTTCCGGGAATGACAAGCTGATCGGCGCCGGCGGCCATGACAGTCTCCACGGACGCGACGGTGATGACAGCCTCGATGGTGGCACCGGTCATGACAGGCTTTTCGGTGGGACCGGCGCGGACATTCTCGACGGTGGTGCGGGACATGATCGGCTAAAGGGTCAAATGGGCAACGACGTGCTCGATGGTGCAGCCGGCCATGACCGATTGTGGGGCGGCGCGGGCGATGACGTGTTGATCGGCGGTGCCGGGCATGACGTTATGATCGGTGGCGCTGGTGCAGATGTCTTTGTTTTCGCAGATGCCACCGAGAACGGCCGTCAGGAATTCGATCGCATCAGGGACTTTGATGTGACCGCAGACATGTTGGCACTCAATGGGGCGTCGGTTGACACGGTCACAGAGACGCAATCCGGGGTGTTGATAACATTTGACGGCGACGGTGACTGTCTCATGCTCCACGGTGTCACTGATGCGGATGCATTGATCTTCATCTGAGCCCTTCTCGCCCGCGCCCAACCCATCAGGTTCAACCGGAAAGTGGCGGGCAAAGGTTTCGGTACGCCCGTCTTCAGGTCTCATGCGGCTCACTGGCCAGAACGTACGCCCAAGCTTGTTGGGCCGTCCGATCCAGCCTGACCGGTCGCATGGGGCAGACGGCGGATCGTAATTCACTTCTACCAACGGCGCCCGATCATGAACGTCTAATCGGCGCCGGTGAAATCAACGAAGAAAGGAAAATCCAAATGAAATATCTAATCGTAATGCCCGCTGTTCTAGCCGTCACGGCCTGCGCCGACAGTGGGGCGAATTATCAGCCAATCTTGGACGGTCAGCCCACGGCAGCTTTCCAATCTGATCTTGCAGCGTGTCAAGCTCTCGCCCGCAACCAAAACCAGTTTGACCAGGAAACCACTGGCGCTGCCGTCCTAGGGGCCGGTGCTGGTGCTGTTCTGGGTGAAATTGATGATGAGGGTGACGCTTTGGGCGGTGCCATTGTCGGCGCGCTCGCGGGAGGAGCGGCTGGAGCCGTCAATGCGAGCGAGCGGCGGGAAGCCATTGTTGTCGAATGCTTGCGTGGCCGCGGTCACAGGGTTGTTGGATAAGGGAAAGCTCATGGCCGACATCGTTCGCCTTCGCGCGCGGCGCTTCAATGCGCTCTATCAACTCCTCACAGGGGTAGCTCATGCAGAGCTACCCCAACCCTACTCCGTTTCAGATCACCTAAGAAGAGACATTGGATTGCCAGAGCTAGCGCACTGCGATTTGACGAGCAGTCACTTTAGGGTTTTCCGAACCGAGATATTCCGACGTTAGCCGTAACAATGGAGTCCAGAACAATGAAACGCGTCTTCATCGCCGGAGCGACGGGGTATCTCGGCCGATTTCTCTGCAAGGAATACCAATCTCGCGGCTGGCATGTGTCAGCCTTAGCCCGAAAATCCGGTGATCACGCCGACGTGCCTGCCGACCGGATCGTAGAAGCGGAAGCAACATGGTCCGAGTCGTTAGCAGGTATCATGGCGGACACCGATTTGGTGGTCTCTGCATTGGGGATCACTCGCCAAGCCGATGGCGTCGGATATTGGGATGTGGACTACCAGGCCAATGTAAATCTGCTGGAAGAGGCATTGCGCAGCAAAGTCGCGCGCTTTGCCTTTGTCCACGTTCTCAACGCGGATCGGATGGAAGATGTGCCCTTGGTTGCGGCAAAGGCGGCCTTTGTGCGCAAACTTCAAACGGCTGACATCAAATCGACGATCATAGCGCCCACAGGATATTTCTCTGACATGGCAGATTTCTTGAACATGGCGAAAGCGGGCCGTGTTTGGTTGTTCGGGAACGGGCAGCACAGGATCAACCCAATCCACGGCGCGGACCTTGCAGCAGCGGTTTTCGACACCATCGAAGAGGGTTCCGCCTGGGCGGACATCGGCGGGCCAGAGACCTTCACGCAAGACGGCCTCGCCAAACTTTGCTTTGAGGTTTTGGAACGGCAGCCTTGCATCACGTATCTGCCGGACATCCTGCGACGTCTTGCGCTGCGGCTTCTGCCCCGGATTGCTCCGCGCCGGATCGCCGGGTCTATACAGTTCTTTTTGACGGCAGGTGGGATGAATATGACCGCTCCGCCCTCGGGAACAAGCAAACTCGCCGATCATTTCCGTTCACTGGTGGATCAGACGCACTGATTCATAGAAAAACCTGTTGGAGACGAAGCATGAAATTTCAAACCATCGGAGGCCTTGCTGGCCTCACCTGTGCTGCCACCTATATGTTCGGCTTTGCCCTTCTTGTCACACTGCTGGCACCTTTGGGTTTTGGTACGGGTGATATCGACGCAAGGGCTGTTGTCGAATTTATAGAGACCAACGCCGGGCTTCTGATCCTGTGGAACAGCGTCATCTACATCTTAAATGCGCTGGTTTTGGCTGTTCTGGTCATTGCCATTCACGCGCGATTGCACGCTAGCACACCCAACTGGGCGGCGGTCACGCGTGCCTTTGGGCTGATCTGGGGAACCCTCGTGATTGGGGCCGGTATGATCGCCAATGTCGCTGTTGAACGGGCGGCCCATCTTGCACCCACGGATTTCGAACGCGCTGTGACGCTTTGGGAAACCCTGCACACGGTCGAACTGGGCTTGGGCGGCGGCAACGAAATAGCCGGGGGCGTCTGGATCGGCTGTGTAAGCGTTGCCGGATTGATCGGGCGCAGTCTTGGCAAAATTACCGTTGGTCTTGGTCTGTTGACCGGCGCAGGTGGTTTGCTGACCCTGATCCCGGCCCTTGGTGACACAGCGGGGGCAGTATTTGGGCTCGGCGCGATTGCATGGTTCATCGCTATTGGCCTGACGCTCATCTTCCAGGGCAACGATGCCTGAACCGGAAAGGAACGATCCAATGTCTCTCGACCGGACCCTTCAAGCCTTGATCGAAAAGGAATGCAGCAAGGCCCACACCCGTGGCGTGATCTTGTGCGCCCAATCCGGCGATGGCCAAGTGGAATTCAAAGGCAGCGCTGGCAATGCTACGCCCGACACACGCTTTCCGATAGCGAGCATCGCGAAGATGTTCACCGCGACGTTGATCATGCAACTGTCGGAAGGCGGACAGATCAAACTGGACCAGAGCGTCAAGAGCATTTTGCCAGATGTGAACCTCTCTGGCCTCCATGTGGTGAAGGGAGTCGACTACAGCCCAACCCTGACCGTCCGCCATTTGCTGCACCAAACCTCTGGCCTCGCCGACTATTACGAGAGTGACCTGGCAGCCGATTTGAAAGCGGGGCGTGATCGCAGCTATGGGCTGGAGGACGTGCTGCAGATGACACGTGCTCTGCCGCCCCAAGCTGCACCGGACAGCGGGCGATCCTACTACTCCGACACGAATTTCCAGCTTCTGGGTGCGGTGATCGAGCGCGTGATTGGGCAGAGCTATGACGAGGTGCTGAAAACCCGAATCTGTGCGCCGCTGGGACTGACGCAAACCGGGGTATTGGATGGCACGGATGTTGGCCTTCCTGTCTTTCACAAAGACCGGATGCTCAAGATTCCGCAGATACTAACCAGCATGGGACCGGATGGCGGCATCATCTCAACCCTAGATGAGATGATGATCCTCTTGCGCGCCTTTATGCAGAATAAGCTTTTCCAACCAGAGGCGGCTGCAGAGATGCGGCAATGGAACAAGCTCTTCTTCCCAATCCAATACGGCTGCGGCCTTATGCGGATCAAACTGCCGCTATGGATGACGCTGTTCCGCGCAATGCCCGAGCTGATTGGGCATTCCGGGGCCAGCGGGTCTTTCGCCTATTATGCACCAGAGCCCGACATCTACCTGATCGGGACCTTCAACCAGACCGACGCGCCGCGCAGACCTATCGGTTTCATGTTCAAAGTTCTGAACCTCATTGCAAAACATGGAGGCTCGCGATGAAGACGGCTTTGAAGTGGTTCACCGGGCTTTTGGTCACTCTAATCCTTTTTGTCGCTGCAATGTTTATCGGAACGCGTGCCGAGTATCCCGTGGCGCGGCTCGTGACAGATGATCCAAATTTGCCGTCCGAAACCGCTGCAGGCATCCGGTTGCACATGCGTATTGCTGAAGGGCCAGAAGGCGCGCAGACGATCATTGTGCTGCATGGCGGCCCGGGCGGGGACTTTCGGTCTTTGCAGGCACTTGGTGCGTTGTCCGACCAATTCACGGTTATCTTTTATGACCAGCGTGGCGCAGGCCTCTCCGAGCGCGTTTTGGCAGATATGCTGACCCTCGACGGCCATCTGGAAGAGCTGCATGCGGTGATCGACCTAACCTCATCCAACCAGGCACCTATCCTGATCGGTCATTCCTGGGGCGCGATGCTGGCGGCGGCCTATCTCAGTCAGAACACAGACGCCGTTGACAGCGCCGTGTTGATTGAGCCCGGCTATCTCGACGCCGCCGGTCGAGATGCTTGGGATGAAGAAAGCACATACTACATGTCAGGGCCGCGCTACATGTGGCAGGCCATCACCACGGGATTTCGCGCGCAACATGTATCAGACCCCGATGCCGCAGCATCAGAGGACTTTCTGATCGGTCACATGGTGGGTGTGTTCACCAATCATTCTGACAATCCCTACCATTGTGGCGACGGATACACTGCGCCGAATTGGCGCTTTGGAGCCGTCTCCAGCAACACCTGGCGCGACGCGCCCGCCACTGAGGTCGATCAAATTGGATCGAATGTGTCGGCATTTCAGGGGCCAGTATTGCTGATGAGCGGAGAATGCAACGACTGGCTGGGACCCCTGCAACGGCAGCATCTCTTCCGCTTCCCGAGTGCTGAGCTGGTGACCATTCCTAGGGCAGGTCACGACGTTATTTGGGACAACCCAGATGCGACGCTTGCCGCAATTCGCGGCTTTTTGGACAGATGACGCCATGGCTGATCAGGCGTTGCAACTCGATGAAATGATGAAACCCTACAAGGGGCCTCGGCACACAGTCGTGGCGTCTCACTTGAGGGACGGCAGGTGCGACATCGTCGGATCGGGTCCAAACGAAACAGAGGCGCCATGGGACGACCTCATCTTCGAGATCGGCTCGATCACCAAAGTCTTCACCGCCATTTTGCTGTGCGTGCTGGTCGAGGAAGGAAAAATCGACCCGCGCGCCCCCCTTTCTGAGATGTCAGGCACGCTCAAAGATGTGCCGCATTGGATCACGCCAGAACGCCTGGTCTCTCATACGAGCGGCCTGCCTAACATCTACGCTCCCATCTGGAAGGCCCTGTTCCAACAGCAGCCGGAAGGCCCCTATGCCAATTTCACCCGCGCGGATTTGCTTACCTGGGTGCGAAACTGGCGCGGCAAAGACCCCGGGACCAATTTGCGCCACGGCTACTCGAACCTTGGCTATGGATTGCTTGGGGAGGCCATGGCGATGATGGTGGGTAAAACCTTCGCCGAATTGCTGGCCGCCAAGGTGATACACCCGTTCGGTTTGCACGACACAACCGGTAAATTGAGTGACGCGCAGCGCACGCGTTTCATGCAGCCGATATATCCAAGCGGAAAGGCCGCCACGCCATGGACTTTCGACGCCCTCGCTGGTGCGGGTACCCTACGGTCTTCAGCCCGCGACCTTGCCCGGTTTTCCGGGGCGGTCTTCCGGGCGTTCAACGCGCCAGAAACGTCGCTGGATCGCGCAATTCGGCGTTCAACCCATCCGCTCTTTGGCTTGGGGTCACGAGGGAGTATGGAGCCAACGGCGCAATGTCACGGCTGGCTATCGGTGAAGCGGGTTAACTCGGAACCGACACTGGTCCTCGCCAATGGCGGAACAGCTGGTTCGACCTGCGCGCTCTACCTTTGCCCAGAACGTTCCCAAGCCGTTTCCATCCTGTCAAACAATGGCGTTGCCGCAAACCTCTGGGCCAGTGCCAAGCTGAGTTGGTCGAATCCGCTCCAGCAAGCGCAGGACCTGCTGGCGGGGTCTTTTCGCTAAACATGACATTCGCACCGACCGCAGCATTCGTCGTTATGGGCTCGTTGCGGACCTTCGCGGCAGTTTCAGCGAGCAGCAACTTTGACGGCCAGCACATCAAAAAGAGCGTCCGAACTTGCACAGAAGGGGCGGTTTGTTCATTCTTTGTTCCTGTAAACACCATTCAGAAATGTCACTCTGTTCGCAAAGCAGGAATGTCACCTTTAGGGTGTGACGTTAGCAAAGCCTGACAGGGCGGAGACGTCCGATATCGCAGCCCTGCCTGGCTTTGCGGGTTCCGTTATATGCCGA
>JAJDVJ010000161.1 GCA_022826205.1 Silicimonas sp.
CTGGCGCCCGTGCGGTTCCCGCGGTCTACCCGGGCTTGCGGGAATATGTGCAATAGATGCCGGTATCGCTGCCATCTCGATAGAGCGTCCCGCGGTTAAGGTCGAATTTGTACTCGCCGAAATCCCCGGTCAGAATGATGAACTCGTCGTCGATTGCCACATTGGATGTTCCGATGAGCGCAATATCCTGAATGGGTTCCTCGGTGTCGATCGTATAGATGTCGAAATCTATCATGCCGGTGCAATTGGCTTCGATCTTCTCGGCCATTGCGGCGTGCACCGACCCAAGCAGAACCATGCCGAACCCGGCGATAATCTTGGCGAGGTGCGAGACTTCCATTTGCCTCATTCCCTGATGCAACTGTACCAATATAATCAAGTCGAACCAATTGCAAAGCCAAATTGGATGAACCGAATCCAGGAGGCTCATCTTGATTTGCATTTCGCAAGAGGTCCGGCGGCAGCTGCGGAAAATTGACTGCCAGAGCCTTGCGAGACGGCTGCGATCGTGTTCACCTGCCCATTGGAAAGGGGTCGAAGCGACATGCCAAGAGTGAACCTTGCGTTGTTCCTGGCGCTGATCTGGCCGCATGTGTCATTTGGCGCAGAGAGCTCGGACTCCCCCGTTGTCCAAGGACGCAGGCCGATTGTGGCAGAGCCGTTTCTGCGTACCGGCGATGCGGTCGCTCTCTGCCTTCTACGCGAACGGCAATGGCAGGACTTCTGCAACGGGCTTGTGCAGGGCTATGCGGATTACGTAGTGATCCGCAAAAAGGCCTGCATACCGGCGACCGTAACCCGTCAGGATCTGGTCGCCGTCTTCGCCGGTCCCCACGTGGTGGTCAGTACCGGTTATATCGACGATCTGCCTGCCTTCGAAACTGCGGTCGAATTGTTCATCAGCCACTTTCCCTGCGACTGACGCTGCGGCTCAATGCGAGGCCGCCGCCCTCTCGAGATCACTCCAAGGCGGCCGGTCGGTGAAATGCCAGCGCACATAGGCCGCGACATTTGACAGTTCCTCGTCGGTCAGCGCGATCGCCTCCATCTTGCGGTCCGGCACTCCGAGCGGCGGCGCGATGCCGCCACGCACGACATTGAACAGGTTTTTCGGCGAAGGCGCATTGATCGCATAGGTCAGGCCCAAGGAAATGGCCTGCGATCTCGCGATCCTTTCCTTATGGCATTTCGCGCACCTGGCCGCGAAGACGTCGCGCCCGGCGCTCAGGACCGGATCGGTGATCTTCTCATCATAGTGCACTCCTTCGGTCGGCGGCCAGTCGCGAGCCTTGGCGAACCTCAGTGCGGCGCTCCTGTCCTCGTCCGATTGCTCCGGGGTGATGGACTCAAGCCAGGCCGCAATTGCAAATACATCGTCTTCGTCTGCGTCGTAGAGTTTATCGGCCACCGTGGCCATCGGTCCGGCCGCAATGCCATGCTCCTCACTCCAGCCGTCGAACAGGTAATCGGCATAGTCGTTCAGCGTCCAGGAAACCGGGGCGATGGAATGGTCGCCAAGCGGCGGTGCCAGCCAGCCCTCTGCCTCGCCCCCTTCGAACAGGCGGTCGACAATCATTGCGCCGAAGCGGTTGCGCGGCGTGTGGCAGGCCCCGCAGTGGCCGAGCGACATCGCAAGGTAGGCGCCGCGGTTCAGTTCCTCGTTAAGTGCCGGGTCGGGTACGTAGGGCGTTCCATCCAGAAACAGCAGCTTCCACCCAGCCAGAACTGGCCGGAAGGAAAACGGGAACGGCAGCTCGTTCGGCGTCCTTGCGGCAATGACCGGAGGCTGGCTCATAAGCCAGGCATAGATCGCGCGCAGGTCCTCGTCCGTCGACTTGGTGAAACTGTCGTAGGGGAAGGCCGGGTAAAGATGCCTGCCTTCGCGGTCAAGCCCTTCCCGCATCGCCCGGGCAAAGGCGGCGAGGCTCCATCGGCCAATGCCGGTTTCAGGATCGGGGGTGATGTTGGTCGAATAGATCGTGCCGAAGGGCGTCGGAAGTCCAAGCCCTCCCGCCAACGGAGCGCCACCCTCGGCCGTATGGCAGGCAGAACAGGCGCCGACCAGCGCCAGTAGCTCGCCGCGTTCGATCTCGTCGTCGGAGAATTCCAGGCTGCCCGGCTCCAAAGGGTCAAGCGCCGGGGCATAGGCGACCCAGAAGAGCGCCGCGCCAACCAAGAGAAGGAACGCCACAATCAGCGAACTCAGCACCTTCACTCCACGTCCCATATGTTCTCGTCTCTCTCTCGGGCCACTCCCAGTTGCCGCTCATCGCCGCACGCCGGGCGCTTCAATCACCAGACCGGCGCCGCGCTGAACCAGATAGAGTTCAAGTTCGATGAACTCGTCCGACCCGCGTTCAAATGGCCGCGCGCGTATCGATTGCATGCACCATTCGAACATTCGGTGACGCGATCCTGGCTCTCCCCAAAGCAAGCGATAGATGGGAAAGGCATTGACCTGTCCTTGGCTGATCACATCGCCCCGAAGCTTGTCGCCGGCGTGATCGACGTGGCATTGCGGGCACGACAGGTTCAGCTGCCCCCGCCGTTGTTCGTAAATTTTCCTGCCACGTTCGAGGAACGGCTGCAACTGCGGCGTGATCTCGGGCTGCATGGGCATGTCCCGCGACTGGTATGAAATCAAGGTTGTCAGTGACAGGACTTGGGGGCTTTCGTAGGCCAGTGGCTCCGCGCCCATGCGGGCGGTCTCCAACTGGATCTTCCGCTCCAGATTGACCAGCTTGCCCGTTTCCGCGTCCAGCACAGGGTATCGTGCGGCGACACCCTTCATCTCCCGTTCGACCGGGCCGTGGCAGTCGGCACAGGATTGGCCGGCAGGTCCCATTGGCTGGCGCCATAACCGAAGTCCTTCATCGACCAGAAAGAACCCAGGATTTAGGAAATCGTCGTCCTGCATCGCCTGCGTTGCCGGCTCCATGTAAGTGTAGCCGGACCGCAGCTCCTCGGCCACAACAGGCTGGCAGAAGGCTAGCGCCAGCAGCGCAGGCAAGCAACGCCGCCTCACCGGTTCGCCTCTTCCGTCAGGGTGAGAAGGTAAGCGACGACGTCTTCGACCTCCTGTGCATCGTAGATGGTCCGTCCGCGATAGAGGTCCGCGACATCGACCAATCCTGTGACCGAGTAGTAGGGCGGCATGATCGTGTCGGGGTTGAAGACACGGGCGTCGACGATTCGTTGCCGCAACTCCATGTTGTCAAGCCGGGACGCAACGCCGTCGAGGGCCGGGCCAATTTGGCCCTGGTCCCTTTCGTCGAGGGAGGAGATTCGATGGCAGATCAGGCAACTGACCCGCTGCATGTCGAGCAGAAGCGCTTCGCCGCGCGACGGGTCGCCGGGCTGACCGGTCAGAGGGGCCAACCCGTCTGCGTTGGCCGTCCCGAAGCCCTGCAGCCAGATGCCCAGGACTAAAGCAGGCACCCGCCTCACGCTCCGAACAGTTCCTGCGTCAGGTTCGCGTACCAGCCACGGGCGTAGTTCGCTTCGTCGCGGCGCAGCTCCGGCAAATCTCCCGCGGCGCTGGTGCCGCCGGCGCCGGGCAGGCTGACCAGCCGGTTGGTGTCCGGCGCACTTCGGTATACGCCGGCAACCGAGATTCCGTACTCGGGCCCGACAAAGCTGTAGCAGGTGTTCATCAGAATTCCGCGCTGAGGCTCGCGCCCCGCCAAGAGTGCTGCCACCGCGTGGGCGCATGCCTTGCCCTGAGTTGCGGCCGCGAACCCGCTCTTGGGCATGTCGCCGACGATTGCGGCGTCGCCAATGACGTGGACATGTGCGGCCTCTCTTGCCTCGAACGTCAATCCGTCGATCTCGCACCATAAGCCGCTGCCGCCCAGCCCGGCATCCAGTACGATTGCGGCCGCCTGCTGAGGCGGGATCAGGTTGATCACATCACCCTTGAAATCGCCAAAAAAGGTCTCAATGCGGCGCGCATCGGCGTCGATGCCCTTCAGTCCCCCGTGTTCGGAAAACGGAACGAAGTCAATCATTCCCGGATAGAGCGCCTGCCAGCCTTCCATGAACAGGCCCTGTTTGGAGAACTTGTCCTTGCCGTCGACGATGACGATCTTGGCGGTCGGATTGTGCCGGCTCAGGTAACTTGCGATCAAGCTCGCACGCTCGTAAGGCCCTGGGGGGCAACGGAACGGGTTGTCTGGCGGGGCGATGATGACGGTCCCGCCCTGAGGCATCGACCGGATCAGGTCACGCAACAGGATCGTTTGCGCGCCGGCCTTCCAGGCATGAGGCAGCCTTTCCGCGACCTCGGGCCCGACCCCGGGGAGCGCTTCGTAGCGGAAGTCGACTCCGGGCGAGACGATGGCCCGGTCGTAAGACAGCTTGTCGCCAGACTGCAGTGTTACGGTGCGGCCGGCAGGATCGAGTGCGACCGCCGGATCGAGCCGCACTGTGACGCCATCGTTGTGCAGGGCATCGTAGGAAAACCGGATCTCGGACATGTCCCGCAGCCCGCCAATCACGAGGTTGGAAAACGGACAGGTGGTGAAGGTCGGTGCATCAGTGACAAGTGTAACTGCCACCTCCGGCATGATCCGGCGCATGGCTCGCGCCGCCGCCGTCCCGCCGAATCCGCCGCCGACGACGACGACATGCGCACCGGCCTGTGCCCGCGCCGGCGTTGCGAGGATCGGCGCGGTAAGCGCCGCGCCGGCAAGGCCAAGCGCTTGCCGGCGGGTCAGCCCGGTTTTGGTCATTGGTCGGCTCCCGGCAGGGCGGCAAAATAGGCCGCGATTCCGGCAATGTCCTCGTCGGACAGTGGCCCAACCAGGCGGCCCATGACCGTTGATTCGAGCGAGCCATCCCTGAAAGCAAGCAGGACTTCGGCCAAGGTCTCGCTGTCCATGCCGGCGATGGTGGGCATCGTCCCGTGGCTAATGCCGCCAGGGCCGTGGCACGTTGTACAGGCTTCGACCGTCACCGAACGGGGCCCGTCTGCCGCCCCGGCAATCCCGGCACTTGCAAGAACTGACGCAATGATCGCGAAGACTCCATGGTGGACACGATCCAGATCAGGACAAGTCATGGTCCCTCTTCAGGCAAATCATGGCCCCTCCACAGCTTGCGTCGAGGATGGCAGGGAATGTCATTAGTGTAGCCTATCTAAGACATAGGAAAAGCCACTTTAACTGACAGGTCCCGCTTCGACGAGACGGGGCCGGTTGTTCGCCACCGGCGCCTCAGGCAGCGGAAGCGCAACGTCGGAAACGCCCGCGGACTGAATGCCCGGTGCTGTCGTGAAACCGGAAGACTTGGGACGTCCGGGCGTGTTGAGCAACGAGAACTTCTTGCAGATGCCGCGGTGCTGGGGGGTCCGGCTGTCAAACCGTAGCCGCGGCAGGATCGCGGCCATCCGCTCAACAGCCGCCTCTTCCCGCAAGGTGCCGATGATCTGTGACTGTGCCGTGCTGCGGAACTGCCATGCGAGATTTCGCTTGTTCAGAGGTTTTTTTCTGGCGTGAAGGTGCTAGGCTGCGCGCGCACCTGTTGGCGACACGGGCATGGAGGGCTTCGGACATGTCAGACCCGAATGGGCCGCCAGTCGCACTGCCGATCAGTTTGTCACGCCGCGCGCTGCTGGCGGCTGGTCTGGCAACCTGTGCGTTGCCGCTGCAGGCGGACGAGGCGGAGATGCTTGCCGCGATTGAAGAAGATTTTGGCGCGGCGGCACTGAAATCGGGCAAGATCGAAATCACCATGCCGGAGTTCTCCGACTCCGGTGCCTCCGTACCGATCGATACATACGTCCCCTGCCAAATGACTCCGGACGACTACCCGCGTGTCGTCCGCGTTTACGCGCCTCGCAATCCGCGTCCCCGGGTTGTCGCTCTCTACTTTACGCCAGCCTGTGGCGAGGCACGGATGAGCACCCGCGTGCGGCTTGACGCATTTCAGGACGTTGTGGCTATTGCGGAAATGTCCGATGGCGAAACATTCAAGGCTGTTCGGCACGTCAACGTCACATACGGGGCCTGCGAGGACAGCATCGCAAACGACCAATTCCCGCCGGGTTGGACACCGAACATGCGAGTGGCGCTGCCGGGCAGTGTGGCGAGAGATGAGGTTTTTACGGTTCGCACCATCATCAACCATCCGATGGAAACTGGATTGCGCCACGACAAGACAGGCCTTCTGGTTCCCGTCCGTATCGCGGAACGATTCAGGTGCCTTGTCGAAGGGACGGAGGTTTTCGGAGTCAAGCTGGAGCCCGCCGTCGCCGCGAACCCCTACATTGCCTTCAGCCTGCGCCTCTCAGAAAGTGCGAATCTGGTCTTTGAATGGGTGGACACGAACGGCGATGTCTATACAGTTCCGGGACATGTGGACGTCGTTTCTTAGTACCCTAAGCCGTTGAATTGATTGATGCAGTCATGGTTCCGGCCATCACGGGATCAGCCAAACCTGCAGACCCTTCAGGCACTCAGGATTTCGTCGGAACGCTCACGGGCTTCGATGCAGAACGCGGTTGTCGCGGCTTCTGAGCCACGCCCTATGCAACCAACCACGCCAAACTGCCTCGACGGGTCTCCACGTGCCAGGAAATCCGGCCAGCTGCCATCCTATGTTTGGGACATGATGCTCTCCCGAACTGGCGTGTGCGAACTTACTTCGATTGGTGCGATTGCCGACAGAGCAAATGGCAATTTGTCGAAATCAATGGGAGTTCCCGAACTAATGGTAATCGCAGTTAGGTCCAACACATCCGGACGTTGGCCGCCATAGCGGGGGCGGACATCGTCATGCTTTAGGACAATTCCGATCTCGATCGGCCGCACCAGATGATTGCGATCTTCAGGAACACCACGTGGTGGATGGCCGAAACCTCTCCGGAGTGGGTTGCTGCGGGTCCCGCTCTTGCAATTCCGTCGCACCCAACCTGACAGTTGGGCTGCTCGAAAGTTAGGACGAATCGTCGGACTTGACTCCGTGCCAGTTGCTCCCAGGGAAACTGAGTCGGTAATGTTCAGGCGCTGGTTGGCAAGTTCAGCGGCACTACGGCCAAATGTGAATGCAAGCATGCACTACGCATGGAGACGGCGTTCATGACCTGTCGACAGGATCGGTGCTGGGGCGCATCATCAGGACAATTGAATGCGAAGAAACAGCGTCCTCAACAGCCGTTTCTTCGCGGACCGGGAAGTCTGCACGTTGGCATCACCGTGCAAGTTCGGGTTTTGGCATCGACGCCCCCGCCGCATGAAATTCACTCACATGTTCGAGCATCGAAGATCATCGAGAAGCCATCGAGTGAAAGCAGTGTTGACCGCTACCGAGTGGTTTCAGTCAGGCGGCGCTTAACATACTCGATGACCTGGCCAATCATGTCGTCCATGTGCGGCTCTTCGAAGAAATGTCCTGCACCGTTGATCTTGGAATGAGTGATCGTGATTCCTTTCTGCTCATGAAGCCGTTCCACCAATTCGTTCGTGTCTTCCGGAGGCGCCACGCGATCTGCTGTACCGCTGATGATCAGTCCGGATGAGGGGCAGGGTGCCAGGAAAGAGAAATCATACCTGTTGGCCGGTGGCGACACGCTAATGAAGCCGGTGATTTCCGGACGTCGCATCAGAAGCTGCATACCGATCCATGCACCAAACGAGAACCCGGCAACCCAGCAGTGCTTTGCATTCTGGTTCATTGACTGCAGGTAGTCGAGGGCCGAAGCCGCATCTGACAACTCGCCGATGCCCTCGTCATATTCGCCTTGGCTGCGCCCAACGCCCCGAAAATTGAAGCGAAGCACGCTGAAGCCCATGTTGTGGAACGCATAGTGCAGATTGTAAACGATGCGGTTGTTCATCGTGCCGCCGAATTGCGGATGCGGATGCAGCACGATCGCGATCGGTGCATCCCTGTTCTTCTGTGGATGGTAGCGGCCTTCGAGCCGGCCTTCAGGGCCTGGGAAAATGACCTCGGGCATCTGTTCAGTTTCACCTTTCCGCTTGCCGAAGCTTCGTCGATAGTTGACGAATTTCGCGAGTTACCTTAGAACCGTTCTAAACAGGCTCCGCCCTCCGGAAGGACTTTCGGGACGTAAGCTGCGCGGCGCGAAAGGTCAATGAGAAGTAGGCGAGACACTCAGCCATGAAACTCAGCACGAAAGGGCGATACGCCGTGGTCGCGCTGGCGGATCTAGCGCTGACTCCCGAGAACGAGTTGCTTTCCTTGAGCGAGATCTCAAGGCGTCAGGACATTTCCTTGCCCTATCTTGAGCAGCTCTTCGTGAAGCTGCGGCGCGCGGGGTTGGTGGCGTCCGTTCGTGGACCCGGTGGCGGGTATCGCCTTGCCCGTCCGGCGTCGCAGGTCCGGATCAGCGAAATCCTTGGCGCCGTCGACGAGACGGTAAGCGCAATGCACACAGGTGCGGGCGCAAGCGGCGGCGTTTCGGGTTCCAAGGCACAGAGCCTCAGCAACAGGTTGTGGGAAGGTCTTTCCGCACATGTCTACGTGTTCCTCCACCAGACGCGGCTCTCGGACGTCACCGGCAACGAACTGGCCCCATGTCCTGCTGTCCCGGCGCTACTTCATGTGGTGGACGAGGGATGAGCAGCGCAGGAGGACTTGAGGGCGGCACTGGGATTCTTGCCGGAGGCATGGCGGGATGTCCGTGAAGGATCGCACATATCTCGACTGGAACGCGTCGGCACCGCTGCGACCGAAGGCCAAGGACGCCATGATGGCCGTGCTAGGAGAGACCGGAAACCCGTCTGCCGTGCATGCCGAGGGGCGCAGGATGCGCGGCATTGTCGAGCATGCCCGTGCGCAGGTGGCGAAACTGGTCGGATGCAGCCCCGCGGAAGTCGTGTTCACGTCCGGGGCAACGGAGGCGGCTTCCGTGCTTCGCCATCTGCCGCCTGAACATGCCATCTGCGTCCACGCATTGGCACATGATTGCCTGTGGGCCTATCATGACATGGCTTCGGCGCGGGACGCACCGGATGGACCGGGGCACGTTCTGGCCATGAGTCATGCAAATTCGGAATCCGGAGTGATCACGGAGCCGCCCGATTTGGTTGACGGCAGCCGGTTTGTCGACGGCGTCCGCTGCGACCTGCTGCTTCTCGACATCGCCCAGTCGGCTGGAAAGGTGCATTTCGACTTTTCCGCGTCAGGCGCGGACCTGGCTGTTCTTTCCGCGCACAAGCTGGGTGGCCCGAAGGGCGTTGGCGCCTTGATCGTGCGAGACGGCACCGAAATCGAGGCGTTGCTTTGTGGCGGTGGGCAAGAGCAAGGTCGTCGCTCCGGCACGGAAAACGTCGCCGGAATTGCTGGATTCGGCGCCGCTGCGCTTGATGCGTCTCTTGATCTTGAAGTTGGACTCTGGGCGGAAGTGGAGTCTCTGCGAGACGATCTGGAAAACGCTCTGGAAGCCAGCGGAAAAGAGACTATTTTTGTCGGCAGAGGCTCGCAGCGGCTGCCGAACACTTCCTGTTTCGTGACGCCGGGATGGAAGGGCGAAACGCAGGTTATGCAGATGGACCTGGCCGGTTTCGCCGTCTCCAGCGGGTCAGCCTGCTCGTCGGGCAAGGTAAAGGGATCTCGAGTGCTCCGCGCCATGGGCCTGGATGCGCAAGCGGCAGAATGCGCGCTTCGAGTGTCGATTGGGCCGACGACGACCGAGAAAGAAGTGATGCGCTTCGTTGACGCATGGGCGAAGCAGGAAAGGAAACTCCGCCAGCGTGCGGCGTGAAGGGGAACCGGCAGATGGCAGTTTTGGAAAACGTGACTGAGATAAAGGACGGGGTCGACCAGGAGACGGTCGATGCCGTGCAATCCCTTTCGGCGACGTACAAGCATGGCTGGGAGACCGAGATTGAGACGGACTATGCACCGAAGGGTCTCAACGAGAACATCGTGCGCCTGATCTCGGAAAAGAATGGCGAACCGGAATGGATGACCGAATGGCGGCTTCAGGCCTATCGCAGGTGGCTGGAAATGGATGAGCCGGAATGGGCAATGGTCGACTACCCGGCAATTGAGTTCCAGGACCAGTATTACTATGCCAAGCCGAAATCCATGGCAGAGAAGCCGAAGTCGCTCGACGAAGTCGATCCGAAGCTCCTGGAGACCTACGAAAAGCTCGGCATTCCGTTGAAGGAACAGATGGTCCTTGCCGGAGTGGATGGTGCGGCGAATTCGCCCTACGAAGGCCGCAAGGTCGCCGTGGACGCCGTCTTTGACAGCGTCTCGGTTGGCACAACCTTCCAAGCTGAACTCGAGAAGGCGGGGGTCATCTTCTGTTCGATTTCGGAGGCCGTCAGGAAGCACCCTGATCTTGTCAGAAAATACCTTGGCAGCGTCGTGCCGCAGTCGGACAATTTCTACGCGACGCTCAATTCTGCCGTGTACTCGGACGGTTCCTTCGTCTACGTGCCCGAAGGCGTTCGCTGCCCAATGGAGCTCAGCACATATTTCCGGATAAATGCCGAGAACACCGGCCAGTTCGAGCGTACGCTGATCATCGCCGACAAGGGTTCCTACGTTTCCTATCTCGAAGGGTGCACGGCGCCGCAGCGGGACACGAACCAGCTCCATGCCGCGGTTGTCGAACTGGTGGCGCTAGAGGATGCCGAGATCAAGTATTCGACGGTGCAGAACTGGTATCCAGGCGACGAGAATGGCAAGGGCGGCATCTACAATTTCGTGACCAAGCGGGCCGATTGCCGGGGAGAGCGCTCGAAGGTGATGTGGACGCAGGTCGAGACCGGAAGCGCCGTCACTTGGAAGTATCCGTCCTGCATACTAAGGGGCAACGAAAGCCAGGGCGAATTCTATTCGATCGCCATCACGAACAACCGGCAGCAAGCTGACACCGGCACCAAGATGGTGCATCTCGGCAAGGGCACGAAGTCGAGGATCGTCTCCAAGGGAATCAGCGCCGGACGGGCGCAGAACACCTATCGCGGGCTGGTTTCGATGCATCCCAGGGCCGGCGGCTCCAGGAACTACACCCAGTGCGATTCGCTTCTCATCGGCGGCAAGTGCGGGGCGCATACCGTTCCCTATATCGAGGTGAAGAACAACTCGTCCCGAGTCGAGCACGAGGCAACGACGTCGAAGGTCGATGAGGACCAGCTTTTCTATTGCAGGCAGCGCGGCATGGATGAGGAAGAGGCCGTGGCGCTCGTCGTCAACGGTTTCTGCAAGGACGTGCTTCAGGCACTTCCCATGGAATTCGCGATGGAGGCGCAGCAACTGGTGGCGATTTCGCTTGAGGGAAGCGTTGGATGAGCAACTCGTTGTCGTTCATGCACGGCGCATTTTGCGCCGATTCCGCTCGTTGGCGCCTCACCGGGCAGGGTCCGCAGCCATGGCCGTATGCTCGGGTGGAAATTCGGGCATGAACTGGCAGTTTTTCGCATGCATTGGCGCCGTCAGCGCCATTCTCGTCACGGTGACATCCTATGGTGGCTGGATGCCTGGCGAGGGCGGTTCCTGGCCACTCGTTCTGGCCTTCAGCATGGCGGCTGGAGCGCTATTCGGACTCTGCATTCGCCTTGTGCCGCAGGAAACATGGAGGAAGAAAAGGTGATCCGCACAATGCTCCTGACAGCAGCCCTTACAGGACTATTTTGCTCGGCGTTTGCGGTGTTCGTCCATTTCATGACGAGTGCACTGGGCCTCTTCGCCTTGGTCCTCGTCAGCTTCACGAGCGGCTTTCTTGGCAGCCTCTGTGCACAGTCCGTGCTTGGTCGCGTCTGGGACAGGAGCCAGTGATGTGACGCATTGTCAAGCCGAGGACTTCGGCGGGATTGGCCGGTCGATGTTAGTGCCGCCGCGTCCGAATCGCTCACAGGTCGCAGAATCATTCGGGTGCAGGCCGCGAGACCGGTCCCGCACGTCAGTTTCATGAGGAAAACATGCTGAAAATAAACGATCTTCACGTCAGGCTTGAAGAAGAGGACAAGGCGATCCTCAGGGGCGTTGATCTGGACGTGACCGCCGGATCCGTGCACGCGATCATGGGGCCGAACGGCTCGGGAAAGTCGACGCTCGCCTATGTCCTGTCGGGACGGGACGGTTACGAGGTCACGCGTGGTGGCGTTGCGCTCGAAGATCAGGACCTGCTCGAACTCGAACCTGAGGAACGTGCTGCAGCGGGCCTGTTCCTGGCATTCCAGTATCCGGTCGAGATCCCCGGAGTCGGCAACATGACGTTTCTCCGGACCGCGCTCAATGCGCAGCGCAAGGCGTGCGGCGATGAAGAAGTGAGCGCGGCTGATTTTCTCAAGCTCATCCGCGACAGGGCGAAGTCCCTTCAGATCGACCCGGAAATGCTGAAGCGCCCGGTCAATGTCGGGTTTTCCGGCGGCGAAAAGAAGCGCAACGAGATCCTCCAGATGGCAGTTCTCGAACCGAAGATGTGCGTGCTGGACGAAACGGACTCGGGTCTTGACGTTGACGCGATGCGTCTTGTCGCTGACGGCGTGAACGCCCTTCGCGACGAAGGCCGTGCATTCCTCGTGATCACGCACTACCAGCGCCTGCTGAACCACATTGAACCGGACGTGGTCCACATCATGGCAGACGGCAGGATCGTGAAGACCGGCGGGCCCGACCTTGCGCTTGAAGTTGAGACCAACGGGTATGCCGACATCCTTCAGGAGGTTGCCTGATGGGCCTGCCCGCTCGCAGACAGGAAGATACGGAAGCCAGGATTGCGCATCTCGAAGTGCCCGACGGCGCGGCATGGGCAACAGAGATGCGTAAGCAGGCCGTTTCCCGGTACCTCGCAATGGGGTTGCCGGGGCGTCGCGATGAATACTGGCGATTCACGCGACCGGATGACCTGAACACGCCGCAAGCCCCTTCTGCGGCTGTGGTCGACTTTGGGGAAGCGCCGGCATTTGGAGGGATTGATCGACTGAGAATCGTGTTTCGGGACGGTGTCTTTGATCCCGAAGCGTCGGACGACCTTTCATGCGAGGGTCTGGAAGTCGAACGGCTCCAGTCCGCGACAGCGCACGAAATTCACTGGTTGAAGGATGTCTACGGAGTGCTGGAAGCGCGGAGCCAGGAGCCCGTGGCGCGCCCATTTGCCGCGCTCAATACTGCGTTCGCCACCGACGGCATCGTGATCAGGGCCACTGAAAGGGTCTCCAGGCCTGTCAACCTGACCTACCTGCATGAGAATCCTGACAGCGACGCGATTCTTCATTTTGCAATCAAGGTCGAAAGCGGGGCCGACCTGACGGTTCTCGAAAACGGCCCGGCGGCGGCGCGCTTCAACAAGTGCATGGAGGTCGATGTCGCCGATGGCGGCGCGTTCCATCATGTTCGCGCGCAGGGTCGCGATCATGAACGTCGCGCGGTCACGCACATGTTCGCGCGTCTTGGAAAGAAGAGCGCTTTCAAGTCGTTCACGTTGACTGCAAATGGCGTCCTGACTCGCAACGAGGCGTTCATCGAGTTCGTTGGCGACAATGCTGTTTCGCACATTGCCGGCGCGGCCGTCGGGGACGGCGACTTCCATCACGACGACACCGTGTTTGTTGTCCACGACGCGGTCGGGTGCGAGAGCCGCCAGGTCTTCAAGAAGGTATTGCGCAACGGTGCTGTTGGCGCGTTTCAGGGGAAGATCCTGGTGAAGGAGGGAGCGCAGAAGACCGACGGGTACCAGATAAGCCAGTCGCTGCTTCTTGATGAGGACGCACAGTTTCTCGCTAAGCCCGAACTCGAGATTTACGCCGACGACGTGGCGTGCTCCCACGGCTCGACGTCAGGTGCGATTGACGAGGATGCGCTGTTCTACTTGCAGTCACGCGGCCTTCCGAGACCCGAGGCGCAGGATCTGCTGGTCCTCGCGTTTCTTGCGGAGGCGATCGAGGAAATCGAAAGCGAAGACATATCCAGGGACATTTATGGGCGGCTCAAAGGTTGGCTGCAGCGTCATCGCAGATGAGCGTTGTTCTGGACATCCTCAGAACCTACCGGACTCCCAAATCCGTTCAGGTCAGGCGAATGACGGGACTTCGTCGCGAAGGTGGCTTGCTTGCCATGGTCCTGACGGCCTGTGGCCTTATTTTCGTGGCACAAATGCCCAGGCTGGCGCGTGAGAGTTCGCTGGACCCGACTGTCGGGCTTGATGCGCGACTCGCCGGCGCTTTCTTCGCCTGGATGGTGGCCATGCCACTTGTTCTCTATGCGATTGCCCTGCTGGTGCACATCGTGCTGCGACTGGTCCGGTGGCCCGCGACCGGCTATGCCTGCCGGGCGGCGTTGTTCTGGGCGCTGCTCGCTTCCACACCGGCCTGGCTTCTGTCCGGACTTGCTGCCGGCCTTGCCCCGGGGCTGCCGTTTGAAGCGGTGAGCCTGGTTGCCTTCGTGCTCTTCTGCGCATTTCTTTGGGCCGGGATGCTGGCAATGAAGCAAGCTCAGGTGGAGGCAACGTGACACTCTGGGACCGAATTCCTGGCATTGCGCTGAGCATGCTTCGTGAACCGCGATCGACTGCGGCCGAGCTCTTCAGGCTTGGTGTGCCACGCGAAGCCGCGTGGTTGTCTTTCGTGCTTGTCATCTTGCTCTACGTCATTGCAGTCGAGCGGTTTCTGCCGATGGCAGAAGCGTTGGTGATGCCCGTGCCGAGACTGCCACCTCTCATGCGTGCCGGCCTGGAGCTGTGCAGCGAACTGTTCCTGGTCTGGGTGCTGTGGAAGCTGGGCGGGGCATTTGGTGGACAGGGCAGGTTTGAACAAGTGCTCTTGGTGTTCGTTTTCGTCTGGATGTATTTCACTGTGGCGGTCGTGCTTCTGCCGATCCTGGCAACGTTTTCGTTCACGTTGACCGGACTGGTCGGAATGGCATTTTTTGTTCACTGGATCTGGCTGTTCATTTCGGTGATGGCTGAGGCACATGGATTCAAGTCCCTTTGGACGTCGTTTGTGCTGTTCGTGTTGTCCTGGATGGCGTTGTTCCTTTTCTCTCTCTTCTTCTCTCCATTGGTTATCGGTGTGATCGGAGTGGGCGGCAGTGTATGATGTAGAGAAAATTCGCTGCGACTTTCCAATCCTCGGTCGGGAAGTGAACAGCGAACCGCTTGTCTATCTCGACAACGGTGCTTCGGCGCAAAAGCCGCAGGTCGTGATTGATGCGGTCACGCGGGCATATTCGCAAGAGTACTCCAACGTCCACAGGGGCCTGCACTATCTCTCCAACATTGCGACTGAAAAGTACGAGGCTGTACGAGGCACCATTGCAAGGTTCCTGAATGCCGGCACTGCCGACGAGATCGTCATGAACTCGGGAACGACAGAAGGCATAAACACGGTGGCGTATGCTTGGGCGATGCCCCGTATGGAAGCGGGCGATGAAATCGTCCTTTCGGTTATGGAGCATCACGCGAACATCGTGCCCTGGCACTTCCTGCGCGAACGGCAGGGTGTCGTCCTGAAGTGGGTCGAAGTGGACGAAACGGGCGCATTGGCACCTGAAAGGATCCTGGATGCGATCGGACCAAGGACAAGGCTGGTTGCTGTCACGCACCTGTCAAATGTCTTGGGAACCAGGGTCGACGTGAAGTCCATTTGTCGCGGCGCGCAGGAAGCGGACGTACCGGTGCTTGTCGATGGCAGCCAGGGCGCGGTTCACATGCCTGTCGATGTTCAGGACATAGGTTGCGACTTCTATGCGATCACGGGGCACAAGCTCTACGGCCCGTCGGGTTCCGGGGCGGTCTACATTCGGAAGGAGCGTCAGGCGGAAATGCGACCCTTCATGGGCGGCGGCGACATGATCCGGGACGTGAGAAAGGATGAAATAACCTGGGCGGACCCGCCGATGAAATTCGAGGCCGGCACGCCAGGAATCGTTCAGCAAATCGGCTTTGGCGTTGCCCTCGACTATCTCATGGAACTGGGCATGGAGAACGTGGCTCTGCATGAGGCCCGGCTTTGCGACTACTTGCGGTCGAGGATCGACGGACTCAACTGGCTGAATGTTCAGGGAACGACGCCGGACAAGGCGGCAATATTCTCGTTCACGCTCGACGGCGCGGCCCACGCTCATGACATCTCCACGGTCCTTGACAAGAAAGGTGTCGCGGTTCGTGCCGGTCACCATTGCGCGGCGCCACTAATGGAGCACTACGGGATCACTGCGTCAGCGCGGGCGAGTTTCGGTTTGTACAACACGGAGGGCGAGGTTGACACATTGGTTGATGCACTGGAACTCTGCCAGGAACTGTTCGGGTGACTGAGCCGTCACGAGGATGGGCCGTCGGTGCAGGGATGCACTTGCGAAGAGGTGGCAACCTTACTATCAGTTCGCATTGGCACCCGTAGCTCAGCTGGATAGAGCGCTGCCCTCCGAAGGCAGAGGCCAGAGGTTCGAATCCTCTCGGGTGCGCCATTTCTCTCAATATTATCAACAAAATGGAAATGCATGACCTTCTGCGGGATATCCGCGGTTGATAGCATTGGAAGCAAAGGAGCGAGAAGTGCGGTGATCCCGCGTGTGTAGCGGCGCATGGAATTCGCACGAAGGTCTTGGATGGCGCATCCAAGGATGTCGAATGAAACGGCAAGCGAAGCGCGCTTTCTGCAGGCGGCAATATTGCGAGTGACTGGCCCAACCTTGTTTGTCCACTTGCGGGTATATTGGGTGCGCTTCCTATGCCGATTCTGGCCTCTGCATGAATAGGAAGAATATTCCGATGAGGATCAGGCAACTGCCGAGCACTTGGCTCCAGGAAATATGCTCCTTCAGTACAAGGATCGAAAACAGTAGCGCGATGACAATCGTTCCGCTCACGATTGTTGGAATGGCAATGCTCGCATCCATCGACTTCACCCCTCCAACACCCCCAAAGAGGTAGAGATAGCCTATCTCCGCACCTCCAATGCATAGCCCGGCAATTGCAGCCCAGACATAAGAACCCGGAGACAGGGAAAGCACCTGTCCGCCTCGAACCGCCAGTACCGCGAGAAACACGATTGACGTGGAAAGCGCAGCGACTTGAAGGCACATCGTGGCGAGAATGGTTGTTGTGGCCCCGGAAGGAACGTGCCCACCCGACAGCTTCAAGAACAGGTTGTAGCCTGCGTAAAGAAATGTAACCGTGGCAAGTAGTGTGATGCCAGCCATCGTTCCCTCCCTTTCCCGTTCTGAAATGGCGAAATTGGCCCAGTCGGGCGGCAGACGCACGAGTTCCGGTGTTATGCTCCTCCATCGCCACTAGCAATTCGTCAAGAGCGCGGACAGCGCCCGTTTGCAAATGATCCATGGCTTCTCCTGCGCCCGTCAGCGAAGATTCTCGACCATAATCAATTCGGTCGGTATCGTGCCGGGAGACGGCACCTTGCCTTCGAAGTGGTGAACAAGTGAATCGACAGCGTTGTGCGCGGCACGCTCCATGTCTTGATGCACGACGACGTCGAATAAACCTGAGAGGAGGCCATTTCGGGTCAATGGCGTCAGGTTGAAGGCACAGTATACTATTTGGTTCTGCCGCCCTGATTCCAGGAGAGCCTTCTCAATTCCTCTGTTGCCGCCGCCAATGCAGCATATGCCGCGCAGGTTGTCGCAGTCTTTCAGAAGATCACGCGCCATGACGTAGATGCGGTGCGGATCGTCACCGCTGGAGAATGTCGCAAGGATCCCGAGGTGCTGAAAACTGTCACGTATGACGCTGCGGAATCCGGCCTCTCGTTCCTCGTGGCTGCGATAGAGCTCGCCGCCGGCGAACAACGCCAAGTCGCCTGGATCACTACATAGACGTCCTGTCAGGAGACCGGCGGCTCTTCCCGCCGCGCGATTGTCGAGACCTACGTAGGCCAGCCGGTCCGATGCCGGAAGATCGGTGAGTATGCAGACGACAGGCACTCCCGCGTTGGCAAGACGGGCGATGGCGTCGCGCACCAGCGGATGGTCAAGAGGTTGAACAATCACGCCGTCCGTTCCTCGCTCCAGGCAATCGTCAAGGGTGCGGCGCAGAGCTTCGGGAACCATTCGTTTCGAAAACGTTCGACGGTAACTGAAGCCGACCCGTTTGCAATAGGTCTTCAGTTCAGACGACAGCACATCGTTTGCAAACCCCGCGCCTTCGGCTAGGACGACATCAATTGTCAGACCCGCAGGCACCGATGGAATGACCTTTGGGCGGGCGGTCGATGCGCCAAGACGATCCACGGCATCGAGGACCTTCTTGATAGTTTTTGCGCGCACTCCAGGCCGTCCGTTAAGCACGCGATCCACAGTGGCAGTGCTTACTCCGGCCTGCAAAGCAATGTCGATGACACGCGGCTTTCGTTGGATTTCTGATGTACTCATTCGAGTTTTGATGCCTCATTGATGCGAACCAATCAAGTTTTCGGTTTTCTGCCGTCAAGTGATGCACACCCATGCTGTCGCCAAGTGCATTCCTATGCAGAGCGGCATTAGATCAGCTAGCCTTTGATGGAAGGGGGGAATCGATTGCTCGAAGCCAGTGATCGCGAAGCTGCACTTGCCGGGCTTGCGCGCAGGCTGGGTGACGCTTGGCTCGCCTGTTCGCGGATTTCGGAATTGGGGGATACGGAAATTCCGAAGAACCGGACGGAAGCATACTTTGTGGCCGACCGGATGGCGAGGTGGATCGGTGAAGAGATGTCTGGCTGGAAGGTGGGGGCGACGAGTGCGCGGATGCGCGAGCTTGACGGCCACAGCGACGTCATTCCTGGCCGGATTTTCAGATCGGTCACATGGCAAGGTGACGAGGTCACCTTGCCGATCGAGCGTTTCCCAGACGCGCGAGCCGAAGCTGAGTTCGCGTTTCGTGTGACTGCAGACGTCACTCCCGCTGAAATCGAAGACCCCGACCGAATGGCCGAAATTGCTGTGCTGCATCCGGCCGTTGAGATTATCGGAAATCGCTTCCTGGCCAAGGATCTGGATTCCGAACAGAATTCGCTGATGACCGTGGCGGACAATGGCGGCGGCATCGGGTTTGTTTTCGGCATGCCGGTCGACGACTGGCAAGGGTTGGACCTGTTGAACCACAAAGTGCGCGTGAGCGTGGATGGCGGCGCACCGTCGGACAACTTTCTAGGCAACATGCGCGGGCCGCCCCTTCAGGCCCTTTGCGATTTGGCAAATCACTTGACCGCGCGGGGATTTCAGCTAGAGGCGGGCGATTTTGTCTCGACCGGCGCCGCCTGTGTGCCTCAGCCGGTCGCCAAGGGCAGTCGCGTTGAAGCGGATTTCGGAACGCTTGGTAGAATTAGAGTGAGGTTCGACTGAGGATGACGGGCAAGATACCAAGCGTTGTGGTTGTGGGTGCCGGTGGCATGGGGGCGCTTTTCGGCTCCATCCTTCAGGAAGGCGGTTTGCCCGTGACCATGATTGACACCAATGCGGAACATGTGGCGGCGATGCGGGAAGGCGGCCTCAGGATCAGCGGATTCGGCGGAGAACGGACCTTGCCAGTCGAGGTTTTCGAAGACGCATCGGGTATAGATCACGCGGACATCATTCTATTTCAGTGCAAGTCCCACGGAACTCGCTCCGGCGCCGAAGGTGTTAGGCATCTGGTCAAGAGTGGCGCGATCTGCGTGAGCTTCCAGAACGGTCTTGGGAACGAGGAGGTCATTGGCGAGGTCGTGGGTGAAGAGAATGTCCTCGGCGGGCTGACGGCCATGGCGGCGGTCATGGAGGGACCGGGCCATATCCGCGATTTCAGCCGGGTGCCTTCGCATATCGGCGAAATCGGCGGCGGCACAAGCGAAAGAGCGGCAAGAGTAGCCCGCGCATTGTCGGAAGCCGGCCTTGAGACCCATGTGTCGGAAAACGTGACCCGCGACATCTGGAAGAAGCTCCTGGGCAATGTCGCCATGAGTGCGGCCTCGGGCGCGACAGACATGACATCTGTCGAAGTGCTGTCGATCCCGGAACTCAACGCAACGGCCTTTCGGGCGCTGGATGAAGCCTTTGCCGTGGCGACGGCAGTGGGCATCGAGCTTGACCGTGACTCGGTGGTTCGGGGATTGAAGATGATCACCGCGCCGGGCGGAACTGGCGACAACAAGTCCTCGTTATGTGTCGATCTCCTGAGCCGCCGGCCGACCGAAGTGGACTTCATCTACGGCACGGTGATTGACTTGGGGCACAGGAATGGTGTTCCCACGCCGACACTCGAAACGTTGGCGGCGATCGTCAAAGGGCTCGAAGCCCGCAATCGGAAAGGGTCGGGCGATGCTTGACGGAAAAACCGCATTTGTCAGCGGCGGATCAAAAGGGATCGGGCTGGCCATTGCCAACAAACTCGCTGAGGGCGGATGCAACGTCTTTCTGGTGGCATCCAATGGAGACCGACTGAGGAATGCTGCGGACGGGCTTTCCCATGTAGGTCTAGGCGAAGTTGGATACCATGCCACGGATCTTCGCACGCTTCAAGGATGCAGCGAATCGGCACGCGCTGCACTCGAAAGGTTCCGGCATTGCGACATTCTGGTCAACGCCGCGGGTGCGACCAAGGGCGGCATCTTTCCAGACCAGCCGGACGAGGAAATGCTTGACGGCTTTGCTCTCAAGTTTCACGGCGCTGTGCGGCTTTCCCGAGCTCTTTGGCCTGCGTTGAAGGAGGCGAAGGGAACAGTGATCAATATCGTTGGCGGCTTTGCCCGGACACCCGCCGCCGATTTCATGGTGGGCGGTGCGGTCAATGCCGCTCTTGCCAACTTCTCCAAGGCGCTGGCGGACAAGGGACTGCAGGACGACGTGAACGTGAACTGGATACATCCGGGTCTGACAGTCACCGAAAGGTTGGAGGGGATTTTCGCCGACCGCGCGGCACAGCAGGGCAAGACCCGCGATCAGGTCGAGGCGGACTCGATTGCCGCAGAAGGCATTCGAAGGCTTGGCCAGCCGGCGGATGTGGCGGCATTGGTGGCCTTTCTCTGCTCACCTGCAGCCCGCCATATCCATGGAACGGGGATTGCCTGCGATGGAGGCGGGGCGAAAGGATACCTTTGATGGAATTCGGCCTCAGCGACGAGCAGCGGCTCTTGATTGGCACCGTCCGGCGATTTGTCGATGTCGAGTTGCGCCCGCTGGAACAGTTGGTCGAGGACTCGGGACATTTGGAGCCCAAGGTTGCTGAGGCGATCCAGGCAAAATCCCGGACGATTGGGCTCTACGCCATGAACATGCCGGAAGAGTTAGGTGGAGGCGGCCTGTCGACGGTCGACTGGATGCTGGTCGAAGAGGAGTTCGGGCGCACCACCGACATCCTGATCCGTCGCGCTTTCGGCAATGTATACGACATCCTGCTGGCTGGATCGGAGGTCCAAAGGGAGCGCTGGCTGATTCCCGCGATCCGCGGTGACCGGACGTTTTCCATTGCCCTAACAGAGGCGGCAGCCGGGTCCGACGCTGCAGCGATCCGGACTCGGGCAACGCCCACTGACGATGGCTGGTCATTGACGGGTCAAAAGCAGTTCATCTCGGACGCTCACCATTCAGACTTTTACGTGTTGACCGCCGTTACCGATCCCCGTGCCGGAGCAAGGGGCATATCGACTTTCATTGTCGACCGTGACCTGCCGGGAGTGACGCTTGGACCGGACGTGCCGATGATGGGACTGCGCGGCACGACCCACGCCGAACTGACGTTTGAAAACGTCAATCTAGCACCGGAAAACTTGCTAGGCGAAGAAGGTGGCGGCCTGAAACTGGCGCTCGGCACTCTCGGGCGCGTACGTTTGGCGCAGGTCGGTGCACGGGCCGTCGGCAAGTCGGCGATGCTTCTGGAAATGGCTGTCGAACACTCCCGGTCACGTCACCAGTTCGGGAAGCCAATCGGCGGTTTTCAATCTGTCGGTCAGATGCTTTCCGACAGCGCCGTTGAGATCAATGCGGCCCGGTTGGCACTTTGGCAAGCGGCTTGGATGGTGGATCAGGGCGAGCCGGCCAGGACGCAGATTTCGGCCGTGAAGTTGCAATCGTCCGAAACGCTCTGTCGCGTGGCCGATCGGGTGTTGCAGATTTTCGGCGGCTCTGGCTACAGCAAGGAACTGGCCGTCGAGCGGCACTATCGCGACGCCCGGGTCTATCGCATCTTCGACGGCACCTCGGAAATCCATCGCAATGTCATCACGCGCAATCTCCTTGCCGGCGACGACTGTTACAAGATTCCGGCTTGAACCATGAAGACCAAATTCGTTGACATTTGCCAGATCGCTGCCCTGATCCAAGATGGCGCCACCGTGGGATTGATCGGTGGCGGTGGCGGGCTGGTCGAGGCAAGCTTGTTGCACGCATCGGTCGAGAGGCGCTTTTTGGATGAAGGTCACCCCCGTGACCTGACGGTTGTTCACGCATTGGGCATCGGTGACCGGGGCGAAAGAGGATTGAACAGGTTCGCTCATCCCGGAATGGTAAAGCGTGTGATTGGTGGACATTGGGTTTGGTCGCCGCGCATGCAAGAGATGGCCCGCAACGAACAGATTGAGGCCTATGTGATGCCGTCCGGCGTGACCATGCAGCTGATGCGCGAGATCGCTGCCAAGCGACCGGGACTCATAACCCACGTGGGCCTTGGCACCTTTGTTGATCCCCAGATGGACGGTGGCAAGATGAATGCGGCCACCACAGAAGACCTGGTGGAGCGGATCGAGATCGACGGCAAGACATTCCTGCGCTACCTGCCGTATCCGATAGATGTCGCGCTGTTGAAGGGCTCGATCGCGGATGAGGACGGCAACATCAGCCTCGACCAGGAACCGGCAAACGTCGACATCTATGCCATGGCGGCGGCGGCACGAAGTTCCGGCGGCAAGGTGATTTTCCAGGTGCGTGAAAGGGTGCCTCGCAACACGCTGAGCGCGCGTTCAGTGCGAATACCCTCCGCGCTGGTCGACGTGATTGTCGTCGATCCCGATCAGCGGCAGGGCTATGATCTCGTCTACGACCCTGCCATCTCGGGCGAACAGCGGGCCGACGAGCCGCCTCCGCCCGCACCCGACTTTTCCGTCCGTCAGATCATTGCACGGCGCGCGCATGAAGAACTGCGCGACGGCGCCGTCATCAACTACGGATTTGGCATTCCGGATGAAGTCGCAAGCATCGTCGCCAGCCGTGGCGAGCAGGATCGATACTATCAGACGATCGAACACGGCACTTACGGTGGAACGCTTCTGACCGGCACCTTGTTCGGCTATGCCCGCAACCCGAGTTGCATGATCGACGGCCCTGCACAGTTCGATTTCTATTCTGGTGGCGGGTTGGACATCGCATTCTTGGGATTTGGCGAGGTTGACACCGCAGGCAACGTCAACGTCTCGAAACTGGGCGGCCTAACCGTTGGTCCTGGCGGTTTTGTCGACATCGCACAGAACGCACGCAAGGTAGTCTTCTGCGGCACATTCGATGCAAAGGGCACGAAATTCACTTCTGGCGATGGAAGGCTGCGGATCGAACAGCATGGAGAGGTTCGCAAAATGGTGGGTGTGGTCGAACAGATCACCTTCTCGGGCGCGCAGGCACTGTCTCAGGGGCAGTCCATCCTTTATGTTACAGAGCGCTGCGTCCTCGAACTTCGACCTGATGGATTGCACCTGACCGAAATTGCGCCCGGAATCGAACTTGAACACGACATCCTTGAAAATATGGGATTTGCGCCGATCATAAGCGAGCCCCCACGCCTGATGAAGAGTGACTATTTCCTTGATCACGTGCCGACGGACGCCCATGCCTGAACGCATTGCATTGATCGGAGCGGGTGTCATCGGCAAACGGCACCTGAGTGCGATGGCGAAAGTTGAGTCCGTCGAATTGGTGGCAATCGCGGATCCACTTTCCAGTGTATCGGAAATTGCGACCGAGCACGGCGTTCCACACTTTTCAAGTGCAAACAAAATGTTGAGTGAAGTCGCACCTTCCGGAGTCATCATCGCGACACCGACCGAGCATCACTGCGAACCGGCGCTGGCATCGCTTGATGCAGGCTGTCATTTGCTCATCGAAAAGCCGATTGCAGCCACCGTTGCCGAGGCGGAAGAGATTGCTCGGGTGTCTGAGGCGCGGGGCCTGTGCATTTTGGTGGGTCACCACAGACGCTACTATCCGCATGTGGCCAAGGCCAGGGAGATGGTGCGCGGCGGTTTGCTGGGTCAACTTGTCACCGTTTCCGGCCAGTGGAGCGTGCGGAAGCCAGAATCCTATTACACGCCGGATTGGCGGAGGCGCTCACCCGCCGGGCCCGTGCTGACGAACCTAATCCATGAAATAGACTATCTGCGCTATGTCGTGGGGGAGATTCGGACCGTGACTGGATTGGCCGGAAATTCGGTGCAGGGATTTGAGAAAGAGGATGCAGCAGCATTCGCGCTTCAGTTCGAGAACGGGTCGTTTGGTGCCTTTGTCATGTCCGATCAGGCGGATTCGCCCTGGGCCTGGGAAATGGCCACCGGCGAGAATCCGGCATTTCCGCGCAACGGACAAAACTGCATCACGTTCTCGGGCACACGGGGAGCCTTGGAGTTTCCGAACCTTCGGCACTGGACGTCGGAAGGTGAACCAGCGAGCTGGATCACTCCGAAGACGGCCCGTGACATCTCGCTTGAACTTGGCGATGCCTTTGTCCGTCAGATCGAGCATTTTGCCGAGGTCATCGCGGGCCATGCGACGCCAATCATTTCGGCAGCCGATGCCACGGGGACATTAGGGGTCACGCTTGCAGTTCTGGAATCCGCAAGGTGCGGAAATCGGATCGATATCTGTGGCCCCGAACGGCATAATTGAGGGACAGAATGTCAGAGTTTCACGTTGAAATCGGCGCCAAGGTGAGCTTTTCCAAGACCGTGTCGGAAAGCGATGTTTACATGTTTGCCGGGATTACCGGTGATTTCTCGCCCAACCATGTCAACAAGGCCTATATGGAAAAGTCCAGTTATGGTCGATTGATGGCGCATGGGGCGCTGATGGTGGGCTTCATGTCAACCGTGTCCACCATGGCCATCGCGCACACCCGAATGGCGGAAGAAACGCCTGTGTCGCTTGGATACGACCGCATCCGTTTCCTCAAGCCTGTGTTTCTGGGCGACACCATAACGGTCGAGTATGAATTCACCGCAATTGACATCGAGCGCAGACGGTCCACGGCTGACATCCGGATCACAAATCAGGACGGTGAGCTGACCACCGTCGGCCAACACATTCTGAAGTGGGTGCCGAATGGCTAAGGTGTCGGCATGAGCCTTGGACTGACCGGAAAGACGGCAATCGTCACCGGTGCAGTGCGCGGAATCGGTCTGGCGATCAGTCAGAGGTTCAGCGAGCTTGGGGTGGTTGTGTCCGGATGGGACATTGAAAGCGCAGCCGGCCAGTGCGATCCTGCATTTGCCCATTTGGCGGATGTGGATGTGACGAACGAAGCCTCGGTCGCGGCGGGATTCAACGCTTCGCTAGAAGCGCTGGGCAATGTCGACATTCTGGTCGCCAATGCGGGGATCAATGGCCCGACCAAACCTGCTTGGGATTACGCGCTGGACGAATGGCAGGCGGTTCTTGACGTTGACTTGACCGGCGTTTTCCTTTCAGCCCGTGTGGTTCTACCCCACATGCGCGACCGCGGAGCCGGACGGATCATCGCAATTTCGTCAGTCGCCGGGAAAGAGGGCAACCCGGGGGCCTGCGCCTACGGCGCGGCCAAGTCCGGTGTGATCGGTTACGTCAAGGGGCTCGCACGGGAGCTGCTGCCCTCGGACATTACGGTCAATTGCGTCGCGCCGGTAATGACGGAAACCGACTTGTTGCGAGAAATGAGCCCGGACTACATCGCCGACAAGCGTGGCCGCATTCCAATGGACAGGTTTTGCACGCCCCGTGAAGTGGCCGACATGACCGCCTGGATCGCCAGCCCGCTTTGTTCGTTCACGACCGGACAGGTGTTTGACGTCACCGGCGGGCGGGCCACCTACTGATGCCGGGGATTCCGCTCGAGAGATTGTGCATTCATCAGGTCACCTTGATGCAATGTGGATTTGCGGAAGGTCTGGAGTGCTTGGCTCGTCATGGTGTGCCCATGACTGCAATCTGGCACGAAAAACTGGAAGAGGTTGGCGTGGCGGCGGCGCGGCGGATCCTGGCGGATACGCAGGTCGAGCCGGTTGCGCTTTGTGTTGGCGGCGCCATGGCGATCGGCGATGCTGCGGAGCGTGCATCTCAGGTCGAGTTGACTCGCCGACGGATCGAGTTCTGCGAGGATCTGGGCATCGAGAGCCTGCTGATGCTGACCGGAGGCTTGGGAAGGGGAGAGACCGATCTCCTGGCTGCCCGTCTGAACGCGCTGGAGGGATTTGACAGCGTTGTGCCCGAAGCCCGCGCGGCAGGCGTTCGGCTCGTTCTTGAACCGCTGCATCCGATGGTCTGCGGGTTCCGCTCGGTGATCTCGACCCTGTCGGCGGCTTGCGAGTTCCTCGATGAACTGGACGCGGACGATGCAACAGGCGTGGCTCTCGACACATATGCGCTTTGGTGGGACCTGAACCTGCCGCGCGACATTCGCCGCGCCGCGCCACGATTGCGGCACTTCCATGTCTCGGACTGGCTTGCCGAAACCACGGATCTCCGTCTTGACCGAGGCATGCCAGGCGACGGTCTCATCAACAATCGGGCCATTCGGCGGGCGGTCGAGGATGCGGGGTTTCGGGGTCCTGTCGAGGTCGAGATTTTCTCGAAGCGGCGCTGGTGGAACGAGCCCCCCGACGCGGTCGTTTCCGAGATCGTGCAACGGACATCTGAATTCGTCTGACTTGATGGAAGTCACTGCTTTTGATGCATCAAAATCGAGAATCGACAAGAATGGTCTCCGCAAGCCGGGCTGTGCCATGCCAGCCGCGATTCAATTCATTGACCGGGGCGAGCAACGAACCCAAGGTCGGATGCGCCGACAGCGTGCTCCGAGAAGGGGGGGACATTGCTCGAAATCCGAGGCGTCGAAACCGGCTACGGCAAGCTGAAGATCCTGCGCGGCATCGACATGAAAGTCGATGCGAAGGGCATTGTCGCGCTCTTGGGGGGCAACGGCACCGGCAAGTCGACACTCCTGAAAGCCATCTCGGGCATTTTGCCGGTTTGGAGCGGCGAGATCCTGTTCGATGGCGAGCCCATACACGCCAAGCACCCGCACCAGATCGTACGCGCCGGACTGGTGCAGGTCACCCAGGGCAAGGACAGCTATCCGGGCATGACCGTGGAGGAAAACCTGATGCTGGGTGCCTATGCCCGAAACGACAAGGCGGCGGTGCGGGAAGATCTGGACAAGGTCTACGCGTTCTTTCCGATCCTGAAGGAACGGCGAAAGCAGTTGTCGGGGCTGTTGTCTGGCGGACAGGTGCAGATGCTCGTCATCGGGCGCGGCTTGATGGCGGCGCCGAAAATGGTCATGCTGGACGAGCCCTCCGCCGCGCTCGCGCCACTGGTCGTGCTGGACATCTTCAAGCAGATCAACCGCATCCGCAAGGAACTGGGCATGACGATCCTGATCGTCGAGCAGAACGTCCGGATGGCGTTGCTGCTGGCGAGTTACGGATACGTAATTCACGACGGCCGCATCCATATCGAGGGCCAGGCCGAGGACATGATCCACGACGACAAGGTGCGCCATGCGTATCTGGGCGGCACGGTTGCCGAGGCCGAGAATGTGAGGTGAACTCAAGATGCTGATGGATTTTATCGTCGTCGGCCTGTCAATCGGGCTTGTCTATGGATTGGTCGCGCTTGGCATCTCGCTGATCTTTTCGGGTCTCGACATCGTGCATTTCGCTCATGGTGAATTTTTCATGTTCGGCGCCTTCTTCGGGCTCGTGCTGTATGGCGATTTCGGCATCTCCTATCCGATCACCCTGTTCCTGGCGATGATCATCACGGGGATCATGGGCGTCGTCATTGAACGTGTCTTCTATCGGCGACTGACCAGCCAGGGCGGCGGGTATACTGTTGCCGGAATGGGCATGATCATCTGCGGGTTCGGGATGGCGATCATCCTGCAGAATGTTGCGTTCCTGATCTGGGGCGCCGAAGGCCACGCGATGGGCGTGCAGTTCGGGATGCCGATAGCCGTTGGAGACATCACCTTGCCGCGTTCGTATCTTTGGATACTCATCGTCTCGGTGGGGTTGATGGCTGCACTGCACGTTCTGTTGAAGCACACGAAAACCGGGCTGGCCATCCGTGCTGTCGCCGCCGACAAGGACATCGCGTATCTGATGGGGATCAACGTGCCCCTGATGATTTCGCTGATCTTCGGGCTGGCCTGCGGACTGGCCGCGGTCGGCGGCGTTCTGATCGGGCCGATCAACTACGTCCAGGTCGAGATGGGCTATCTCATGCTGATCAAGGCGTTCGCCGCCGCCGTCGTCGGCGGTTTCGGATCGCTGCCCGGCGCCATTCTGGGCGGTCTTCTTGTCGGCGTATTCGAGACGCTCTGCGCCGCTTACATCTCGGGCAGCCACAAGGACATTTACGCATTTTTGCTTCTGATCTTCGTGCTGATGGTTCGGCCCACTGGGCTGATGGGCCATCTGGCCAAGGTCAAGGCGTGACAACCTCAAACGCAGAAACTGGGAGGATCCAATGAGGATGACTATCAAACTTGGAACGGCGGCGGCGATCGCCGTCTCGGTGGCCGCATCGGCGGTCTATGCCGGAGAGATCCGCATCGGCGCGTCGATGCGGATGATCTCCGAGAACGGCCAGAAGTACGGCCAGATGATGCAGGACGAGTTTGACGCGATCAACGCGGC
>JAJDVJ010000007.1 GCA_022826205.1 Silicimonas sp.
GCCGCGTTGATCGCGTCAAACTCGTCCTGCATCATCTGGCCGTACTTCTGGCCGTTCTCGGAGATCATCCGCATCGACGCGCCGATGCGGATCTCTCCGGCATAGACCGCCGATGCGGCCACCGAGACGGCGATCGCCGCCACTGTTCCAAGCTTGCCAGTCATCCTCATAGGATCCTCCCAGTTTGTGCGCTTGAGGTCGTCACGCCTTGACCTTGGCCAGATGGCCCATCAGCTCCGTGGGACGGACCATCAGAACGAAGATCAATAGCAGGAATGCGTATATGTCCTTGTGGCTGCCCCCCAAAGAGCGCGATTTCTGCGCATCCGAACTTGGGTTCGTGGATCGCCTCGGTCAATGAATTGAATCTCGGCTGGCATGGCACAGCCCGGCTCACGGAGATCATTCTTGCCGATTCTCGGATTTGATGCATCAATCTCGGCGACTTCAATCAAGTCAGACGAATTCCGATGTCCGTTGCACGATCTCGGAGACCTCCGCGTCGAGGGGCCTCCCACCTGTGTCGCTCCGAGAATGTCTCGAATTCGACCGAACTCCGGGACCCGGCGTCCTCGACTGCCCGTCAAATCGCCCGTTTGTTGATGAGGCAACCGGCGCGACCTGCGTGTCCGTCAGGATCCGACGCGCTGCCGCCATGCCAGCCTCCTCCAGCCTTCCGTGCAAAGAGACTTGGGCGCGGATCGCATTCCAAAGGTTGGCAGAAGGGGTGTCGGAAATGCATCGGCGCGGACATGCGGGTGCAGATTGTCATCATCTAGCCGGGTCGTTCGAAGTCCACGGCTATGAGCACGTCTTCGCCGTCGATGCGAACGGGATAGGTGTTCGGCCGCACGCAGGCAGGGCTGCGAACCGCTTCACCAGTGCGATAATCGAATTGACCATTGTGACCCGGACACTCGACGATGTGATCCATGACCAGACCGCCCGCCAGGTGAACCTGTTCATGGGAGCAAAACCCGTCAGTGCAGAAGAACGCGCCCTCCGGGCTTTGGTAGATGGCGAATGTTCGATCTTCATGGTCGAAGCGAATCAGGTCCTCGGCCTCGACATCATCCCGTGCGCAAGCGCGCACCCACTTGGTCATTGATCCTCCCGAACGACTCAACCGTTTTGACTTTCACCTATGGAGGCGGCACGATGCAGGATAGCCTCAGTCCGACCTTTCCAGTTTCTCCAGAAACCCCTCCAATTCCCGGGGGTCCATGGCCACCGTCTCAGCGTCGCCGGGGAAGCTTCCGCATTCCGCAGCTTCACGGAATGCGGTTACAGCGGCAATCCGTTCTGACTTGATTTGCTCATGAAGTCGACGAAGGTTGCCGAATGCGCGCGCATGTCTGGGCAGGAACTCCTGTTCGCCGCAGATGTCATTCATGAACAGATAGTCTACGTCCCCACACGGGCCCGATCCGAGAGACACCGTAATGATCCTGGTCCTCTTGCTGATCTCGGCAAGAACCGGTCCGGGAATGACCTCGGCTTCGACCATGACGCCACCGGCGTCTTCGAGGCGTTTGAATTTGCGAAATAACTCAAATGCCTCATCCGCAGACTTGCCGACGGCACGCAGCCCGTCGGTCCAGGTGGACTTGCGCGGAACAAGTCCTAAGTGACCCATCACGGGAATGTCCTCATCGGCGAGGGTTTGCACCACTTTCATGCTGCGCGCCGTCATGACGGCGTCGGCGCCGTCTGCCAGGGCGCCGAGGGCGGCGCGCAGAAAGTCATCGGGAGTGGCGAAGTCAGGGATTCCGATCGCGGCGGTGAAAAAGATGGAGGACGAACCTTCGCGAACTGCCTTGGCATTCTGGTAGTTGCCGATTGCCATGTCGATGCCAGCCGCTTCGGCGGCGGCGGCTTCATCCGCGGTGTTGGCAGTGACTTGGGTCCATTTCCGCGTTCCTTTCGCGGTCTGCATGCCGGCAATGGTTACGGTGCGCTCCGCAGGCTGTGCTGTCCAGGTGTAGACGCGTTTCATTGGCATTCCTCCGGGGCTCTACTCGGCCGCATCGGCGGCAACTTCGCGTCCTGACCAGAGATAGGGCCGTGCCGTCGATGGCAAACTGCGTACCAGGAAATGCTCGGGATCCTTCAATTGCCGAAACAGCACCGGAACGGCCTCGCGAATGGCCTGCCAAGTCGAGGCATTGGGCGCGGGAAGGTCGTGCTTGATGCACTCATGCAGCACGGGCAGCTTGTGGTAGGGCACCATCGTGAACATGTGATGCTCGATATGGTAATTCATGTTCCAGTAGATGAACCGGCTGATCGGGTTCATCAGTATCGTTCGGCTGTTCAGCCGGTGATCAATGACGTTGTCGGCCAGCGCGGCGTGCTGAAGGATGCCCGTGATCGTCATATGCCAGGCGCCGTACATTCTCGGCAAGCCGATCACCATCAAAGGCAGGATCGACCACATCCAGACGGCCAAAACGACGGTTGCGGCGTAGATCGCTAACCAGATACGAGCCACGCGGATGGCGGCGAGCCATTCGGCCTCTGGTACATAGTCCCTTTCCTCGTCCGTCAAGTGGCCTGATGCCAACTGGATCATCGACTTGAAAGCGAGTGGTACGTCGACGAGGCCGACGAGATTGGCCAGCATCTTGTAAAGGTTTGGGGGCCTCCGTGACAGGATTTGCGGATCGCGGCCGACAATTGTGGTGTCGGTGTGATGTCGCGCATGACCGTACTTCCAAGTGACGGGATTTCGCATGATCATGAAGCACGCGAACTGGTACACGGCATCGTTCATCCAACGGGTCTTGAACGCCGTGCCGTGACCGCATTCATGCCAGCGGCTGTCAGTGGACGAACCATAGAGCAAGCCATAGGCCAGCCAGAAGGGCGCCGACCACCAAGACGGCCACAACGCGGTCGCGACCCCGGCAAAGCCGAAGAGCGCCGCCAGCCAGATCAGCGTGTCCCGGATCGCGGGACCGTCGGAACGTTTCATGAGCCCTTTCATCGTCTTGCGGGGAATATCCGTGGCGTACCAATTCGCGCCCGCCAGGCCTGTCTCGATGGCACGCTGCCCGTCCTTGCCCAGCAGACTGTAGTCTCGTCGGTCCATTGCACATCGTCCATTGCCGCCTATCGGAAAGAGTAGCAACATGTTGCGGCGCGACAAGATGATCGCGTGCTATTTTATCAAAAGCTTTCCAAATTTTGGCGTTTTGGGATAGATTTCCATCCATGACGAACCGTGTGAAACGCCCCACAATGGCCGACATCGCAGCGCGTGCCGGTGTCGGCATTGCAACGGTGGACCGTGTCCTTACGGGGCGGAGAAAGGTTCGCGAGGAAAACGCACGACGAGTCTTCGAGGCCGCGGTCGCACTCGACTATCATGCCACTCCGGTGATCCGGTACAGGCTGGACCGTGACGCCCCACGTGCCACGTTCGGGTTCGTGCTGCCGAAGAAGAACCAGGAGTTTTATCGCGACCTGTCGAACGCTCTCAGGGCCGAAATCGAGGACATCCACGACCTGCGCGGAACAGTGATCATCCGCTACGCCGAAACCCAAGATCCGGCGGAATACGCGGACCTGCTGGGCGAAATGGCAGGCACGGCGGATGTCGTCGGGGCCTCTGCGGTCAACCACCCCCTGGTCGGGCGCGCAGTGGAGGCGCTGGCATCTGCGGGAATTCCGGTCTTTGCAATGCTGAACGACTTTGCACCGGACGTGCGCCGCAACTTCATCGGTCTCGACAACTACCGGGCCGGACGGCAAGCGGCCTGGATGCTGGCCAATGTCATCCACGAGCCAGGAACCATCGCGGTTCTGGTCGGCGGCAATCTCTGGCAGGCGCATCAACTGCGGGAGAACGGGCTGCGGAGCTATTTCCGTGAGCATGCGCCCGAATTTCGGCTGCGGGATGCGGTGCTGAATCTCGAGACCCGGCACATCACGTATGCAATGGTGCAAGACTTCGTGGCCAGCCAGCCGGACCTGCGAGGAATCTACATCGCTGGTGGCGGAGTCGAAGGCGCGATCGACGCACTTCGCGAGAGCGGCCGGGCTCGCCGGATCCGCCTCGTCGTGCATCCTCTGACGGGCGAAACCCGCGCCGCAGTCACCGACGGAATCGTCACCATGATCATCGGCACTCCGGTGGTTGCGCTGGCCCGCAGCGTGGTTTCGGAAATGGCGGCATCGGTTTCCGGGCGTAGCCAGGACGCGAGCGAGCAAGTGCTGCTGAGTCCGGAAGTTCTCCTGCCCGAATGCCCCTAAGACCTACCAGGTGCTGCCGGTCAATCGCCGGTACATGGCATCGAGCGCAGCACGATAGCCATCGCACCCCATGCCTTGGATGACCGCATCAGCCAGTTCCGCCGTCGACGAGACGTGGGGGATCTTGTACTGATTGCGGATGTGAACCTCGATGTAGGGCTTGGCGATCGAACGCAGGCAATCGCGAATCGCGGCTCCACTGCCCATGGACCATGCAGCAGGATTCATGACAAGCCCGTCGAATTCGTCCGTCTCGACTGCATGGTAAAGCCGGTCGAGCGCTGCACCCACAGAATTGCTGTAGAAGATCGTCAGTTCATAGCCGGTCGCCTTGGCATGTGTCTGGCACATGTCATCCAGCTGGTCTGCCGTCGTCGTGCCATAGATCTCGGGCTGGCGTTTGCCGAGCCAGTTCATGTTGGGGCCTTGCAGCAGGAATATCCTCGGCTTTGTCATTGGCTGGCGTCCCGCGTAAGGAGGCGAAGGTGCGGCTCGGGCATGCATTCGAAATCGCAGATCGGCTGAAACAGCGAGTTCTCACGTGCCCGTTCCCGAAACAGTTGCCCAATCTCGGTCGACGATACGTCATTAACGCGAAAGTCATGCTCGAAATTCTCGACGTCGGTGAACCCTGCCGCCGTGATGGCATCGAGCTGTTCGGGTCGGGCGCCGCTGGTCGAAATCGGCCCATTCGATGCCTGCATCCGCCAATTCCTTCCGATTACACGGCCAGAAGTTCCTTCACTTGACCGTCGCTCATCTCGCGTCCGAGATATGCTTCAATAACGGCGTGATCGTTGCTGACTTCCTCCGGCGTGCCCTCGGCGATCTTCTCGCCGTGATCGAGCACGGAAATTCGGTCACAGGTGTTCATGACGACCTTCAGGATATGCTCGACGATAACCACTGTCAGGCTGTAGCGTTCTTTCAGTGTCATCATGATCCTCATGATGTTGTCGACATTGACAGGCGCCAGGCCAGCCGCAGGTTCATCCAGAAGAAGGAGTTTGGGTCGCATGGCGATCGACCGACCCAGCGCCAGCAGGCGCCGCTGACCGATTGACATCTCGGACGCCGGAATATGTGCAAAGTCCGCCAACCCGATCAGTTCGAGGATGTCCATCATTTCGTCCATGATGCGCTTCTCTTCCGCAGCAACATGTCCTGTACCGAAGAGGCCCGCGAAAGTGCTGTATCGAACATGGCAATGGTGGCCGATCCGCAAATTGTCGAGCACACTCATCTCGGTGAACATCCTGAGCAGCTGGAAAGTGCGCGCCACGCCGGATTCGGCAATCCGGTGCGGCTCCCAGTCGGTGATGTCGTAGCCGTCAAAGACGACCGTGCCTGTATCTACCGGGTAGATTCCGCTCAGCAGGTTGAAGAACGTGCTCTTGCCGGATCCGTTCGGGCCGATGACGGCACGCATTTCCCCCTCTTCAAGCTCGAAATCCACGTTCTTGATCGCGTGGAGACCGCCAAAATGCTTGTTCAGCCCTGTGACCTTCAGCAGAGTGTCCATCAGCGGTCCCCTTCGGGCAGGGCGGCGTCGACCTGCTCACGCTTTTGGGCCGCGGTGGCCTTGCGCGCGGCGACGAACCGGCGCGAGACGAAATACCGATCGATGATGCCGCCGATGCCTTTTGGCATGAAGATGACAGTTCCCACGATCACGAGGCCAAAGAGCAGCAGCTGGTAGAAATAGTAGTCCCGCGTCACGTCCGCCACGATCGAAACGATGATCGCCCCGATGACGCCGCCCCAAATGCTGCCGATGCCCCCAAGGACGACCATGAGCAGGACGGTGACCATCTCGATCACGGTGAAATTGTTGGGGTGGACGTAGCCGGGCAGCATATGGGCCATCAGCGACCCGGCGAGCCCGGCATAGACCGCGCTCAGCATGAAGGCGATCAGCTTGTAGCGTTTCACGTGGACGCCCGATGCAGCCGCCGTAAGCGGATCCTCGCGGATTGCCATGAAGGCGCGGCCCGTCGCGGACTTGAGGATCGCGAAACTGGCGTAGACCGCCAGCACCGTCATTGGCATGGCCAGATAGTAGTAGCTCTGGTAGTCCCTCAGGACGATCCCGAAGAACACCGGCGGCTTGATGCCCCCGATCCCGGAAGCACTCCCCAGGTAATTCGTTACACGGATGAAAATCTCGACTGCTTGCGCGAAGGCAAGCGTGGCAAGCGCCAGGTAAGCGCCTTCGAGGCGAAAGGAGGGGATGGCAACAAGCGCCCCCGTAAGCACGGTAACGACCACCGCAACAGGCATGCAGATCCAGAAGGGCATGCCGAACTTGGTCGACAGGACCGCAGACGTGAATGCTCCCACGGCAGCCAAGGCAACATGCCCGACGGTGACTTGTCCGGCGAACCCTTTCACGATGTTCAGGCCCGTCGCCATGATTATCATGATGCAGATGTGGTTCAGCAGGTACACCTGGTAGGTGTTCGCC
>JAJDVJ010000104.1 GCA_022826205.1 Silicimonas sp.
TGAGCTTCGTGAAGTCGTCGTTCCACTCCCATGACTTCGCCACGTTGGGAACGATGGTCTGGAGATCGTCGGAGTAACGCACGAGATTTACGTGACGCACGGAAAGGAAATCGGATGTCCCCGCCTCGGTCGCGTTGGACAGAACGTCAAGCGTGCCGCCATACTTTCCAATGCTGTCGTACGGCACCATGACTAGCGGCTCTTCGGGAATGCGTTCCGAAAGCGGCAGAAGGTCGGGGTTGCCGACGATCTTCGCATTCAGCGCGGCCGCCTCGGGATTGCCGCTGAACTCCATCGTGCAGCCCGCTGCCGCCTGAAACTCCGCAAGGTCGTACTGCTGCGGATACGCGCCCGGCGCGACACCTCCCATGTCTGCCACCGTGATCCCGGGACAGTTTGCAAACGCCAAGCCTGGCAGCATTGCAACTGCAACTCCGGACAAAAGTACCTTCTTCATTCTAACCCCCATGATTGGATGACGTTGGACTGGCCAGCCTCGCTGAAAATGCAATGTCCGCCATACTTGGCTCGCTATTCACGAATAGTCCCCCCAGTGATTCGGGCCATTCCAGCGCACGACCAGCCCCGTCGACTGATTGCACCGATTTTGCAACGGCACTGTGACACGGATTCACAAATTTTACCACTCGTCAACAGTTTCCTGTCCTGACGCCGCCGTCACCAACCTTCGTCATTGCGAATGTTCCCTCGGCATTCGACATGCGATGACGGAGCAATTCGCCCATCATGCGTTGGAGCAGTTCGGGCGCGCCAGGGTCTCTTGCAATGTTGCGAGCTTCGCCGTCGCACTCCATGTCGAACAGGACCGGCGGAAGGTCGCAACCAAACTGGACCAGCCTGAACCGTCCGCTTCTGAAAACGGCGAGATTGGATTCGCGGGACCGAATTCCGAGCCGCCGCATCCATAGAGTAGGTGTCACAGGGTCGCCGAAATCAAATTCCGACATGGAACAGGTGCGGATCTCGCTCCGCACGTCTTCTAGGCACGGCACAAGGCTGGTTCCGTTCATCGCGTGCGGCACCTCTGCACCGAGACGATTGAGAAGCGTGACCGGAACATCGATGGATTCAGTCATTCCGTCGACGACCCCACCATGCGTGTCCGGACGGGACGGGTCACGGACGATCAGCGGAACGCGAAATGCCGCTTCGTGGAATGTGCCCTTTCCCCATAATCCGTAATCTCCAAGCATCTCGCCATGATCGGAAGTGACAACCAGAACCGTGTCGTCCCATTGTCCGCTTGCCTTCAACCAGTCGATCACGCGACCGACATGCATGTCCACCTCGCTTGCAAGGCCAAGATAGATTGCTCTCAGTTCGGCCGTTGTCTCCGCGGAGGCGTCCAGATCCGGGAAGCCGACCACCATCGAGGATGGAGGTTGCCGGTCCTTGGCGGGGACCACAAACGGGTGTCGGCCGGGGTCTCCTTGCCCTCGGAACGCCGTCGCAGGCGCCGGCATGTCTGCGGGATCGTACATTCGGTTGAACGGTGCCGGTGCCACAAAGGGGGGATGCGGCCGGATATAGGTCAGGAGCGCAAACCAGCCAGGTGCTGTGGCGTCCATTCGTTCAATGAAACGATCAGTCAGGAACGCAGTGTCGCTGTCCTCCGCCGCATATAGTGCCGGGTCTGCAATCCTGTCTCCATCGGGCCGGTAGGTTGCCGGGTATTCAGGCAGGGGATTTCCCTTTGCCGCCAGATGGTCGCGCCAGGCGCGGTCGTCGGATTCAAATCGCATGCGCAAGGCTTCGTCGAAGCCCGCCATCAATTCCTCGTCGCTCTGGAGTCTCGGGTCATCGGCGTCGAGCACGCGGGGGTCCTGCGTCGTATCGGTATATCCGTACAACTGCGGCGAATACCCGATTGTACGGGCGGCGGTAGCTATGTTTGGCGTGTCGTGACGCAGCGGCGTGCCGTTCCTGACCGCCCTGTGGTTCATTGCGTATTGTCCTGTCAGAAACGACACACGGCTCGGCCCGCAGGGCGAGACCACCGAATAGTGGTTCGCGAACATGACCGCGTCGCTCGCGAGTTCTCTCAATCGGGGCAGCTTCGCGACCCTGGCCAAGGGTCCGTCGCCCAACAGGTCGCCCCGAAACTGGTCGATCAAGATGATCAGTACGTTCGACGTCTCAGACATCAAGGCTCCCGCATTGCAAGCCGATCATGTCTGCAGCCAGCGACATGTAAAGCCCCGCTGTGTGACATAGGAATGACTGACCTCGCGGTCCGTTGACCAACGGTCCCGAATACTCGGAGCTGCTGCGTAAGCCGATATTGCTGGTCGAGACGCAAAAGTGTCTTCGAATCAGTGGCAAGCAAAAGACAGTTGGCCGAAACGACGACTTTCTGTCGAACCTGGCCAGATGCGCAGCAAGTCTCGCAGAGGGTACCAAATCCGAAGAGGCCAAACGCGACCTCCTTGATTCCGAACAATCTGCCTCCCGCGCCGAGGGCCTGACACACTGTCGCTTATCCGAATGCTTTGGGAACCATCCCGGTCTTGAGCGGGTCAACTTCGCCCCGGACTTTTCGACGACAGGCTTGTCTTTGCAATCCAATGGCAGCATTCCATGCCTTATGCGACGGGAACGGATGCCACCCCGACACGTCACGAAAAAGGAAATGGCGAAGATGCACGACACGCGAGATCCCGCATTCCTTCCCGCTCCAATGAAAGGGGCATCCTGCGGGGTGAACAGATGAATATAAGAAAAAAGTGCCAACATGTCGCGAGACTTGGCAGGGCATGGCCATGACGCGGCATCGGCACACCGAGGGCGAGGCGAACACGTCCCCTGCCCGAAGCGCCTGGACCGCGCGGGAAAGCGATCCACCGACCCGCGAACTGCTCCGACGGGATGCTGACGCCTTCCTGCACCAATCGCTTTCCTCGCCATGCCTGTCCACGATCGCAAAGGCGGGAGGCATCTGGATCGAGGATTCCGCTGGACGTCGCTACATGGATTTCCACGGCAATTCGGTGCACCATATAGGTTACGGCCATCCGCGTCTTGTCGAGGCCGTCAAGCAGCAGATTGACGCCCTGCCCTTTGCGCCACGCCGTTTCGCCAACGAGGTTGCGACAGAGCTTGCGGAAAGGCTTGCCGCGCTCGCCCCGTGGCCAGCCAAGGTCCTTTTCACCACTGGGGGCTCGGATGCCAACGAGGTGGCCCTGAAGATTGCCCGTGCTGCGACCGGCCGGTTCAAGACGCTCTCGTTCTGGGACAGTTTCCATGGCGCCGGGTTCGGCGCCGCATCGGTCGGCGGCGAGGCCACGTTCCGAAGCCACATAGCGGGGCCGCTCTTGCCGGGAACAGAGCATGTGGCGCCGTTCAACTGCTTCCACTGCGCCTACGGCCATCCCGGGCCCGATGTCTGCGGTCTGGCCTGCGCGACCATGGTCGACTACACGCTTGCGCGCGAAGGCGATGTCGCCGCCCTCATCGCCGAGCCAATGCGCGCGACACCCGTGATCCCGCCTCCCGGCTATTGGCGAGCCGTCGAGGCCAGCTGCCGCGAACACGACACGCTTCTGGTACTGGACGAGATTCCAACGGGCCTTGGCAAGACGGGCCGTTTCTTCGCTCATGACCATGACGGCGTCACCCCCGACATCATCACGCTTGGCAAGGCCTTGGGAGGCGGCATGCTTCCGATTGCAGCCGTGATCGCGCGGGCGGAGCTTGACGTGGCGGGCGATTTCGCAATTGGCCACTACACCCACGAAAAGAACCCGGTGACTGCGCGCGCGGCGCTGACGACGCTGGACATCATCAATGACGACGGGCTTGCGGAACGCGCCGCGCGGCTGGGCGAATCCGCGATGAACCGGCTGCGCGAGAAGCTCGGACCATGCAGCGCCGTGGGCGATGTCCGCGGTCGTGGCCTTATGTTTGGCATCGAGATCGTCGCGGATCGGGACGCGCGGACGCCAGACCCTGACTTGGCGGAGCGAATTTGCTATGCCTGCCTTTCGGAAGGCGTGTCCTTCAAGGTCAGCGCAGGCAACGTCCTCACACTTTCGCCACCGCTGACGATTGCCGAAGATGATCTCGCTCGCGCGCTGGAGATCATCGAAACCGCAATTCTCGACCAGTCCTGATCGACGCAACGCAGGGGAGCTGTTGCGTCACGGTGAGACTCGGACCGCCTCCAGATTGGAGCAAAGTGTTCGGAAACGCGCGACCGGAAGCGGAGAAGTGTGACGAGAAACTGCGTTCTGGTGGCAGACAGCACAACTCAGTCCCAAAATCGCACGAGCGATGCACTCAAGACCGTTTGTCTTGTGTGAGTGCGGCCAGCAACGCGATCTTGAACGCCTGCGAGTTCTTCGACGTGCCAGCGGAACAGAATCCTCCGTTCCAACACGTTCTTCTGCAACAATTCCAATCATGATCTACGATCCCATCTCAACGTCTCCTGACACAGAGGATTCTCAACAAGGAAAGTGCGTCTCAGTGACGTTGCAGCAAGGCAATCCGGTTTGAATTGGTGCCCTTCGATCCGTTCGTCACCCCCCAGCAGTTCGCCGTCTTCGTGAACGCCTGGTCGTTCACCATGACGCCGAGGCGCTCGAACGGAAGGCCCTCGGCTGCCTGCCAGACCAGCCGTTCGAGCAACACCTTGCCATTGCGCACCTCACCGACCTCGAACGCGACGTACCCCCGCGGGCGCAGGATGCGGGCCTGCTCAACCAGAACGCGACGAACCATCTCCGTCCACGCGTCTTCCGTACGATGCAAGTCGATTGCAATTTCGTTTGGGTCAATGCCCGCAAACCAGCAACGCAACCAGTTGTCGGCAGCATATTGCACGATGTCGAGAAATGGTGGCGACGTGACGGTCAGGTTGACCACGCCATCGGGTATGCCCGGCACTTCCCATGCGGTGCCAGTATGCAGGCTCGAGCGAACCTGGCCAGGTGCGCAGCCGTCCCTGAGCAGGGACCTGGACTTCTTCAGGATCACTGCCGCGACGTCACGCTCAGGCGGGGGGATGCCCAGTTTCTCGTTGATCCTAAGTTGCGCCTTGACGGATACGGCCTGGTTCGGCGGCATCGAGCGACCCGAGAAGAATCCAGAGGAATGCCCGGAAAGTCGATTGATCGCCACCATGCGGATCCAGTCAGCCACCGGATCGACATCATCAGCATCGAGAGGCGCGCGTTCGGCAATCCAGAGACGCAACGCTTCCAGCCTCCCGAGCGTCGCCGGGTGGTAGAATGCGAGCAGGTCTTCGCGTTCTACCTCGCCCCGCAACCAGTCGACGGACTTCAGTGCGGCAGCCACCGCTTGAAGCGACATTGCGCGCAACCTGGGTCGCGTGAGCAAGACCGACAGCGGGTTGACGTCATTGCCGAATGCCTGCCGCCGCATCAGCGCCGCCTGCAAGGGAGTCGTGCCGCGCCCCATGAAAGGGTCGAACACGATGTCGTCTGGCTTGGTGAGCCGAGAAATGAAGAACTCGGGCAGCTGCGCCTTGAAACAGGCCCGGTACGAAACCTCGTGAATCGAGTGCGCCTGACGCTGCCCTGCCGTCCAGAACTCGTTTGTCAGGTAGGGCACGCCATCCACTGTCTCGACCACAGTGTCTTTGCCGAACTCATCAAACCTGGCAAGCTGGTCGACAAAGATTTCGGCCGTTTCGGCAAACTGGGCCTGCTCAAAGAGGGACAGTTGGTTCATGGCAACTCTTGCACTTTCTTGCGTCAACTTGCCGCCACATACAAGATATAGTTGCTGATCGATATAGGCGTGGCAGGTTTAGGAGGACGTTTCGAACATTCATGTGACCTGCACAGATGTGTTCAATAATCCCATGTCGAACTGGCTCTTAGTCCTTGCCGCCGAGCAATCTCTGCAAGCGAGGATGTATGGCGCTTACAAGCAAGTCCAGCTTCTCCTGCATCCACTGAACCGAATCCCGAAACTCGCCCGACTCCTCGTGCTTGCCGAATGGCAGCTGCTCTGGGCGGAGGAACCCGAGTCTCGGCAGCCCGTCCTTGTTGTGCCAAAATTCCAGGTCTTCGCCCATCTCCGCGCGAAGTGCGTCCATGTCACTTTTGATGCTCTCGAAGACACGCATGGCCGGCGAATTGTTCCTGTCACACGTCAGATAGCATCCCATGCAAGGTGGCGACCTTCTCTGAAGGAACGCATTGAACCGCAAGACCCAGTTTCCGACTTCCGGGTTACCACCTTTGAACGAAATGACCGAGTGGTTCGAGACATTGGGAATGTCGACGGACACGTCCGACAAGGTGAGCCCTTCAAGAACCGGGGCCCAGAAGCGGCGGTTCTCCTGTTCGAGGTCGGTTAGTTCCGCCCCGTCCCCATCAACTTTCTTTTCGGTGCCGCCGACTTCGCCAGCATTGAGAATATAGCGCGGCACAAGTTCGGTGCGCGTGACGATGCGCGGCTGCACAATGACTTGATCGTGCTTGTCACGATAGAGCGCCGCCTCGATGAGCGCGAGGTTGAAGTGGAGACCGCCGTGTTCCTGAACAAAGTCCACAATGTTCTTGGCGTCTTCACGGATGCCGTCGCCGATGATCAGCAACAAGAACTCTCCGCGCTTCAGGTGGCGGCTGACATTGTCCACAAAGGCGGCTTCGTCCACCTCCGGGTAGGCGGCACTTACCAGTTCATGCAGTACGTTGCCCTTTCGCTTCAACGACTTGGAAACCTCCCGCTGAAGGTCTTCGTAGCTCCAGGATGCAAGCTCCTTGGCATAATCGAGTATCTGACCGATGACTTCCCGCCGGGCCTGCGGGTTGCGCCAAAGCTTGAATTCGGCAAGCGTCAGCCGCCCGAGTGCGTTTACATAGATCGCATCAACGTAGCCCGCCGGCGTATGTAATTCCTTGCACACCGGCACTACGCCATCGTAGCTCGCATCGATGGACGCGATTGGCAACGCCTGCGGATGTCGGAACAGCAGGTCCTGCAATGTCGCTTCGTCCATGCCTCCGTCCGAAGCCGAGGTTCCGAGAGGAATGCGGTGCAGAGTCTCCTCCAAACCTTTGCCGGCCCGATCGAGCCGCATCAATTCTCCATATGCACCGTCATTCATTCAATTCCGCCTCGCCAACACTGTCACCAATGCGTCGATCTGAACCCGACCAGGACCCCGCCTTGCTCACGAGTTCAGCACAGTTCCGAAAACCCTACAATGCTCCTTGACCCGACTTGTTTCGATTGAGTTGCAGCGCTGGCGCACAAGAGTGTTCATCTGAGCACGTGCAGCATCGCCTACAACACGCTGGATCCATCTGAAGCGAATGGGACGCGGCCACTTGCGGGATGGGTCGCCGCGGCCTTCCTGAAACCGGCTGCAGGATCAGCTGGGTCATGGTCGAAAAGATCGGCATTGGGTGGCATGTGTTGTGACGCACTTTGCAGATTGAATACTCATGTGGAGAAAGACCCATGGCTGGCACATCAGTGACCCTTGGGCCCCATTGGGAAGGCTTTATCAAAAGCGAAGTCGAAAGTGGTCGCTACAAAAACATGTCCGAAGTCGTGCGAGCCGGATTGCGCGAACTCGAAGAACGCCGCGAAAGGCTGCGTGCTCTGCGTGAACATTTGGTCACAGGTAACAAGCAAGCGCTGCATGGTGATTTTGTTGATGATGCCACGCCAGAGGAAATTGTCGCAAAGGCCAAGGCACGCGCTGCGACCAACGAGTGATACGAACCTATCGCCTGACGCCTGCTGCGCTAGCTGATCTCGAAATGATTGCTGGCTACGCGCAGTCTCAATGGGGCGCAGATCAGATGGTGAGATACATTCTGCAACTCACAGACAGATGCAATTGGCTTGCCTAAAACGCTCCGCGGGATCGATCGCGTAGCGACATCCACACAGGCTATTTCTGCTATCCAGAAGGCAAGCATCTCATTTTCTATTTGCAAGACTCTGTGGGGATCAGTGTCATTGGTCTTCTGCATCAATCCATGGATCTTATTGCATATTTCGACCGGTGATCATCACAGGTGGTCGAAGGCTCACCTCCAAGATCATGGTTCCACTCCTCGTCTGCAAAACCAGGGGAAAACATTGCCGCGGAGGGAGTGCATTTCCAACTGCATCCCGAAGCCTTTATGGGTCGTCAAAGGGCATATGTTAGATTGGCAAAGCCGTGGCAGAGCCGAAGTTTTAGACAGGCTGGATGATCTTTGGCTGTTGCGCTCAATCATCCGGTGTTGGATTTCTCAAGGCTCCAGCGCGACATTGATTTATGCATACCTTTCTGCCCGGCAGACAGCTGGTGAGGGTAGCGGCAGAGTCCTGCGTCAGTCCTGTGTCTGACATTCAAACCTTGCGCTTTTGTAAACCTCATCGAGGATGATCTCGACCAGGTCGAATTGCGACTGCCCGTTGATGTCCTCGAAGTAGATGTGGCTTGGCCAGGACTGGCCAACGTGGTTATCAGCTGGCAGATTGACCATCTCGCAGACCCGCTTGACTGCAGCCACGTGTCGGCGCGCCTTTTCGGCGGTTTCCGTTTTGGCCGCTTCCAGATCCTCGATGGTGTTGCGGTCTATCTCGGGCGAGCCGATGCCTACGGTCAGTGGCAGGTTCCGCTCGATCGCCTGCCGCTCATAGAACGAGACGTCCACCCTGTCGGCCTCGAGCCGCATGATGAACAGTGGGTTTACGCTAACCTTGGCGTCGGTCAGTTCCAGCAATCGACTGCGGTCGGCCGAAGCATCCGTCGTATCACCACGGCCCCGACGGTGCGACGCACGCCGTTTCCTTGTGACCTCGGCAACGAAGTCGCCGCGGTAGTTGTTGTCGAACACTCGGTCCGAATAGGGCTTGTTCCGCAACATGTGGCGGATCGAGCGGATCGCCATGTTCTGGCAGTTGTCCTGCCCGATGAAGAACGGCGAACCGGAGGCATCGGAAAGCTCGACCCAGCCATCGGGAAATAGCTCGATATGATGGTCCATCCACGGCCCCAGCACCGTATCGCCCAGATAATCAAGCATGGCATTGACCGTGTCGGGTTCATTCACGACATCCGCCAAGAGCGGCTCTTGCCCGTAGATATCCGCCGCTAGGCTGTAGGGTGCCGAAATCTGCAATGTGGGTGCGGCGCCGGTCAGGTCCTGTGTGGCCGCCAGAATGGCATCCACCGCTGCCGGAGTGCCGGTCGAGAAATCTGGCGTTTGCAATTCGTGCCAGTTGTCGCGGGTGATCAGAACCTCGTCCGGGTCCGCACCGGGCGGGAACCTGTCGGGATACATCATCTTTTGGCCAAGCGGCTCGCAGGTCCAGGCATAAAGTGCCCAAGTCATATAGAACTTGTGGACCCCGAGAAGGCGCGAGACCGCCAGGTTTGCTCGAGCGTATCGATAGGGATCGTTGTGATAGTAGTCGTGGGATTCGATGCCGTAGAGATCGAACAGGATTGCAAGACCCAGCATATGGACCGAGGCAGTGGAATGCACCCGGTCGGCGGCGGTCAACAGTTTGAAATTCGGGTCGAAATCACCGGAGATGGCCGCATCGAAGAAGTCGGTCAGTTCCTCCTTCGCGCCCACCTTGCCCGCCTGCCAACGGCGCAGCAAAGATAGCCCGCACGGGAATGCGTATTCCTCGATCCCCGGCATGTGCTAAGTCTCCGGACGCGACGTCAAGGGCCCCGCGGTTCTGCCCCTTGCAAGGACAGCGTCATCGCAGAATGTGTCGCGCCAGGACAATCCGTCCTCGGTTGCGCCGACGGGCCGATATTCGCAGCCGAACCGACCCGCATAACCGCAGGACCGCATGGCAGGCAACAGGTCACCATAGTCGATCACTCCGGGAAACGGTTCTGCCCGGCGCTCAGCTGCCGCGATCTGCACGTGGCCGATGTTGCTGGCATGCACACTGAAATTGGCCATCAGATCGCCACTCTCCCGGAAGACGTGAAAGCAGTCAAACATGATCTTCAGCCGTGGATGTCCGATGTCTGAGATCACGTCTGCAGCCTGCTCTATAGTACGCAGAAAGTAGCCCGGCATTTCTTCGGCGCAGACTGGTTCGACCAGGATGATTCGGTCGGTATGAACCAACGCGTGGCGCAAGGTCTTCAGGAAGGTCACGTGCGCAGCCTGCCCCAATGCCAATCCCGCAAGCACATGGATCGCACCGGCGTCGATATCCTCGGCGATCTCTATGGCCTCGTCGACATCCCGTTTCGCCTGGTCGACTTGGCCGGGAATGGCGGCGCATCCAAATGTCTCTTGCTTGCGAACATTGATGCTGCTCACCGGCAACGCAGTTTGCGCAAGCACCTCTTTCAGTTCGCAGCGATCAGTGCTGCACGCTTCGTCGTGAAACTCGACGGCGTCGAACCCGTGGGTTGCAGCCTGCCGGATCCGGTCGAGGAACGGCAGGTTGGTCCACAGAAAACCCGTGTTCGCCGAAAACTCGTATCGTTTCGCCTGTCCAGGTGTCACGGGATCACTGACTAATTCCGCAGCGCTGGCTATGCCAGTGTGGTGATGAATAGCTTCGCCGACTTTGCGTAGTTGGGTCACGGCGTCATGCAGCACAGGCGCCGCATTGGTGCGGGTCGCAGGTTCGCACTGGGCCGGCCCGCCGACATGTCACATTTCGCAATCGTCGCAACCATTTTTTTTGTATTGTTCCGTAAGTACATTGTCTTGTTGATTTTCTGGTGCCCCCAGAGAGACTCGAACTCCCGACCCCCTGATTACAAATCAGATGCTCTACCAGCTGAGCTATAGGGGCACCGCGGCGTCTCTAGCAACGCCAAAGCAGATGGGCAAGCGTGATCGAGACGCAAGACACGTACGGCCTTGCCTACGGCACTCTGAATCTGTGTGGAACGAGTTGAATGTGCGCAATCGAAGGATAAGCCGCCAATGCGATCGCACACCTGAAGGCTGGGACAAGGCCGGAAATTCGGCCTTGGGTGTTACGTATTGTGACTACAATTAATAAATGTAGTTCATTCCTGGAGGGCGGCAATGCCTTATCAATACACGCTTCGCGACGCAAAAGCTCGCCTGTCCGAGTTGTTGGATCTCGCCGCTGCGGGAAACGTTGTGGAAATCACTCGGCAGGGAGCCAAGAAAGGCCGCTTCAACCTGGTATCGGTCGATGGAACCTTCGGGCAGCGTCGGCCAGGCGCACTGAAAGGACGGATCGTGGTTCCGGAATCGTTCGACGACGAAGATCCCGACATCATTGCTGACTTCGAAGATTCGAGGTCTCGTGCGGATTCTCGTTGATACGCAGTCCCTGCTCTGGTGGCTGACGGATTCGGAGAGGCTTGGAGCGAAGGCGCGGCGCATCTTCATCTCCGACGAACCGGTCATCAGCCCGGTCGTATTGTGGGAAATTGCAATCAAGGCCAGCCTTGGGAATCTCTCGGCGGACGTCTCCGAGGTAAACAGAATCATCGCCGAACAGGGTCTCGAGCGACTTGGCATCTCGGATCGGCACATGATCAACCTGCAAACCCTGCCCTTTCATCATCGCGACCCGTTTGACCGAATGCTGATCGCGCAATGCGAGGCCGAAGCCATGCCCCTGCTGACTTCGGACGCAAAGATCGCGCGCTACGGCATAGCAATTCTCGACAGCACACAATGAAGCACGGCCAAGAACAGTTGCGAGGCTTCACGCGCCAAAGTGAGTGATCAGGCGCTGTCCTGCCTCCTGGCCGCACAGCATGGCAATCCTGAACTTAATCACCGCCGGTTCCAGTCCAGAAAGCGGCGTCCTGGGTCGAACGGATTCGGGCCGCATCATCGCAGACGGCCACTATGAAAGCGCGCTACCGCGCACTCATCATCTGACGAGCCAGCAACGCAACGGCCGTCATGCTTACAAGGATGACCAGGATTGCAGACGGTGCCGCCTGCACGATCTTCTCCAGTGAAGCTTGCTCGTACGCCCGCGTCGCAAGTGTATCGAAATTGAACGGCCGAAGCAGAAGCGTCGCCGGGAGTTCCTTCACCGAATCCACGAATACCAGCAGGAGCGCCGTGGCCACCGACCCCCGGATCAACGGCAGATAGACTCTGAGAAGCGCGCCACTGGCAGACTGACCGAGAGTCCTGGCCGCCATGGGCAGGCTTGGCGCGACACGCGCGACGGCCGCATCCGCCGCACCCTGACCTATGGCAAAGAACCTGACCGAGTATGCGTAGACCAGAGCCACGACACCTCCCGTAAGAAGCAATCCTGGATCCCAACCAGTCACGCCGAGAATGCCGTCGGCAAGCGCATTGTCGAACGCCGCCAGCGGAATCAGCAGACCCAATGCCAACACGGCTCCTGGCGCTGCATATCCGATCGTGGTGATCGGCAAGAGCATCCCTGGCCCCTGCCTCCCAGACAATCGCGTCCCATATACGAGAAACAGGGACGCAGTGACGGTCACGATAGCCGCCGCACCCCCCACCATGAAGGTGTTCGCAAGCGCCGCGCCCAGTCCTGGCGCCAGCCATCCCTCGGAACTCGATAGCGCATGGTTCCCCAAGACTGCGACAGGAAACGCGAAGCCGGCAACAAATGGCAACGCACATGCAATCGAAGCAATCCAGCCCGTCGCACCGGTCAGCGCCATTCGTTCGATGCGGTGATCCGTCCGGGACATCCGGTGAAACTTCATGCGGCGGCGACTGGCCCTCTCGAGAACCACGAGAAATAGGATCATCCCGAGAATGGCACATGCGATCTGCGCCGCGCCGCCCGCGTTCCCGGCTTCCAGCCAGACGGTGAAGACCCCGGTCGTCAGGGTCTGCACGCCAAAGTAGTCAACGGCACCAAAGTCGTTCACGGTCTCCATCATCACGATTGCCGTGCCGGCCATTATCGCCGGCCGGGCAAGCGGCAGCCCGATCCTAAGGAAGCGTCGCCGGAATCCCGCACCGAGCGCGCGAGCAACCTCGTGGGCTCGGCCGGACTGCTCTCGAAACCCTGCACGCGCAAGCAGGTAAACATATGGATAGAGCGATGCGGTCAGCACGAATATCGCGCCGTAACGCGACCTGATTTCGGGGAAGCGGTAGTCGGCGGCACTTTCCCACCCGAAGACCTCGCGCAGGCCGGTCTGCACGGGTCCTGCATATTCAAGAAAGTCGACGAGCGCATAGGCTCCAAGGTATCCCGGCACCGCCAGCGGAAAGAGAAGAAGCCACTCTAGCCAGCTTGAACCGGGGAAGCGGCAGCACACGATCAGCCAGGCCGTGCATGTCCCGATAATGGCCGACAGGAAGCCAACCGAGGCCATGATCGTCAACGTGTTCGACAAATAGCGCGGCAACGTCGTGGCCGCCAAATGCCCCCAGATCGGCTCCGACGGATGGGCCGCAATCCAGATAACGGAAATGATCGGCATGAGCACAAGTGCCGCAATCGCCAAAGCCCCGAGACTCCAGGCATCCGGCACTGGAAGATGCAGGCGGCGCATTAGTTGAGTGTTTCGCTCGGCCATTGCGAATCGCCTAACTTGAAACAGGCTTGCCTGTCCAGTTGCCTTGAGCATCGCTCCCGGACCGCACGCCGCACAAGAACTCATGCCGGTGCGGCAATCGGCGAGGTGTCGCGTTCTCAAAATGCCCTTCAGGTCAAGAAAAGTCCACCTAGGCACGGGTCAACGGGCAAAATCCGCGTCACATGCCCAGCGCTTCCTTGTACATCTGCAGGATTGCCTCTTCCTCGGCTACTTCGTTCAGGTCCCGCTTTCTCAACGCGATCAGCTTGCGCAGGACTTTCGTGTCGTAACCCCGCGACCCGGCCTCGGCCAGCACTTCCTTCTGCTGGCCGGTGATAACCACCCTCTCCTCCTCCAACGCCTCGTAGCGCTCGATGAACTGGCGGAGCTCATCCGACGCAACGCGATAGGTCTGTTCGGTCATGTCAAACTCCGGCGGGCAATTCGTGTTGATGTCTGGCGCCCTTCGATATTCCGCGAACGTTGAGTCGACAAGGGTTGATCCGCTCCTGTCCGCCAACTATGCGAGCACGCCAGAGATCAGTCGTGCGGGGAAACATGGAAATCCTTGTCTGGACAGGAGCCATTGTAACGCTTGCCGGTGTTGCAAGCCTTGTGTGGTGCATCATCGCGGTTCAACGGGCGCGGCGCGAAGCGCTTGATGATGCAGCCATGAGGGCCAGGCTCCAGAAGGCGGTTGCCATGAACATGGGTGCGCTCATGCTGTCCGCAATCGGGCTGATAATGGTCGTCGTCGGCATACTGCTCGGATAGGGACTTCCAGTATCAGCCGTCTCGTCCCGCAGCTGTGCTCTCCATGTCCGGCAAAGTGACCCGAAATGCTGCGCCGCCAAGCCCTGCAACGTAATCGACCTCTCCCCCCAAGCGCTTCATGACCTCGCGACAGATCGCCAGCCCGAGCCCCGCGCCACCTCCCGCCCGGTGATCGTCGGCACGCGTGAATTTCTCGAACATCTCCGCCTGGGACGCCTCTGGAATTCCGGAACCGTTGTCGATGAAGTCGACAACGTGACGGCCGTCAACCTCGTGCACATGTACCCTCAGGCGCGGCTCGGGGGCGTCGCAGTATTGCCCGGCATTCGAAATCAGGTTGATGAACACCTGCGCCAGCCGATCGCAGTCGGTGCGGACCGGCACGTTCTCGTCATTCCAGTTCCGGTCGATCGAAATCGTCGCCTCGGCACCCAGTTGGCCGGTTGCAACGAAGGCCCTGTCCAGGACCGCATCAAGCGAGTCTTCCTGCCGGTTCAGTATGACTTGGCCGCTCTCGAGCACGCTCAGGTCCAGCAGGTCGTCAAGAAGCCGCGTCATGCGGACCGCCTCGCCGTTTATGGTCTGGCTGAACTTCTGGCGATCCTCCGCAGACATCGACTCGCCATCCATCAATATCTCGCTGAACGATCGGATCGAGGTCATTGGAGTGCGCAACTCGTGGCTGACCTGGCTGAGAAAGTTGTCTTTCTGGAACGAGAGCGCCACGAGCTTCTCGTTCGCGTCACGCAACTGGCCCGCGGTGTTCTCAAGCTCCCTCGACTTTGCCTCAAGCTGGCTGGAATACTCGAGAATTTGCTGCGCCTCGTCAGCAACTCTCATCATGTCCTCAACCGAAACCGACACTCCGCCCGTAATCTGAGCGGTCATCGCGTGCGCGGTCGCCGCCCCGACGGAACCCGCAAGTTCGCGCTCAAGTCGTTCGACAAATGCCGGCGTCACGTCCGGAAGAGATGTGCTCTTGCCCTGCCTTTGGGCCTCTGCCCTGAAGAGCGCCTGAGCGTCTGTGGCGCCAAGAAGACGTTGCGTCATCATGAGGAGGTCTTCGGCTTCGACCGCACCGCCGCTCCAGCCCCGGATTCCACCTGAATACTGGAATATGTTGACGAAGCGGGCGCCTTGGAGACGTTCAAGCGGAGTCTGGGAGCTAAGAAGGGAGAATGCCAGGAACGACCCAGCGTTAAGGACCATGGACCAGAACACCGAGTGCACCAGTGGATCCAGCCCTTCGATTCCGAAGAGTGCATGGGGACGAAGCAGCGTGATGCCGAACGGGCCATGTGCAAAGATCTCCGGCGTCAGAATGCCGGTCTGTCCGAAACTCGGCAGGAATGAAGTCCAGATCCAGACAGCCAATCCGACCGAAAGCCCGGCGGCCGCGCCAACCCGGGTTGCGCCACGCCAGAAGATGGCACCCAGGAGGGCGGGCAGTACCTGCGCAACGCCTGTAAACGACACCAGGCCGATCGCGGCGAGCGCTGCGCCGCCGCCCGAAAGAATGAAGTACAGGTACCCGAAGAATAGGATGCCTGCGATTGAAAGGCGGCGTGACATGATAACGACGTGGCGCACGTCACCCGAAAGGGCGGCTCTGCCCTCCCTCAAGTTGAGCCAGATCGGCATCACGACATGGTTCGAAACCATGGTGGACACCGCGATTGCCGCGACGATCACCATCGAGGTCGCCGAACTGAAGCCGCCCAAAAAGGCCAGCATCGCGAGCGCGTTTCGATCAAACGCAAGCGGCACCGTCTGCACGAACAGGTCCGGATTCGAGCCTTCGGGGCTCACCGACAGCCCGACGACGGCAATCGGGACAACAAATAGGCTGATCAACAGAAGATAGAGCGGAAACGCCCAACTTGCCGTTGCAAGATGCCGCTCGTCGGAATTTTCGACGACCATCACCTGGAACATGCGCGGCAGGCAGATGAATGCGGCCGCAGACAGGAATATCAGCGTTGCCCAGCGATCCGCCCCGGTGTCCCACCTGGAAATTGGCGAAGCATCTATCGCCTGAAGCGTGGGTCCCACTCCACCGCTGACGAAAAAGACGACGAACATGCCCACGGCCATCAGGGCAGCGAGCTTGACGACCGCCTCGACGGCAATTGCCGTGACCACCCCGTGGTGCCGCTCGTTCGCGTCCAGGTTGCGCGTTCCGAAAATGATCGTGAATAGCGCCAAACCGGCGGCGATCAGAAGCGCGGTGTTCCGCAAGGAACGCGGATCCGACACCGATCCGGACTGGGAAAACGCGTCCAGGCTCAGGGTCACGGACTGAAGCTGCAAGGCGATGTACGGGGTCGTTCCAAGCACGGCAAGGCAGGTCACGAGAACGCCAAGCGCATTCGACTTGCCGTAACGTGACGAGATCAGGTCGGCGATCGACGTGATCCTCTGCGAACGGCCAATCCGCACCAGGCGGCGCAGGATCACCCACCATCCGATCATGACGAGCGTCGGGCCGAGATAGATCGTCACGAACTCCATGCCGGAGCGCGCCGCA
>JAJDVJ010000065.1 GCA_022826205.1 Silicimonas sp.
GGGGTAATGCGCTCGAAGCTGCATATTTGGCCACGAAATCGAACATAAGGCGGACATCCGATGCTGCTTGCCCCGAACTTGTCGAGATCAAACGCGTCGCGATGGGCGCGCAGGTGATCGCCGTTCGTCTCCTGGAAACATCCGGTCCGAGACGCCGCACCATCAATTTCACGGGACCGTCGAATGCGGTCTCCGGGATCCTGATGGTCGTTGCCTCTTACCATAGCCCTTCGAAACGGCCTGCCGCCGTGCGCGTGTAATGTGCGGTGTGTCTTGGATCGCGATGCCCGAGGTAATCCTGGATCAGGCGAAGATCGTACCCCTTGTTGGCAAGCGCGAAGCCGCAGGAATGTCGGAGCATGTGCGGATGGATGTGCCCAAGGCCCGCCCGCTCTCCCGCCTGCGCGACGATATAGTTCACGGCCTGACGGGTGAGAGGCTGCCGGCGCTCGGAGACAAACAGCCATGGCAGCACATCGTCGCGCGAGGCCAGCCAACGGCGGACGGCGCGCAGTTCATCGCCTGCCAACGGCTGCTCGACACTGAGACCATTCTTGAGACGTGAGATCCAGAGGCGGGCCTGGTCAAGGTTTGCATCGCTGCGACGCAGGGCGATCGCTTCCGTTACACGCAGGCCGTGGCGAAACATCAGCAGAAGCAGCAGGTGGTCCCGAACGCCATGACGGCCACGCTTGGCGGCTGCCAGCAACCGGTCGATGTCCGTGTCACCCAGAAAGTCCCGTGCCCGTTCATGGGCGTCGGTGGTCCTATTCTGCGCATCACTCTTTACCTTTCGCCGGTTGGACGACATTGCCAGAGCCTCTTCCTTACCTTGGCCTGCAGTGGCGGGCACTCCTTCACTCTTTACATTTGACGCACTTTGTAAAGAGTTTCACGCTGCCATTCCGCCGAAATCGAGCCGGCGGTGCAGATCAAGTTCGAACTTTCCATAGGGATTGAGATGTCCGGTAAGCGCCGGGCTGAGGCCGCGATGGTCGGCGTCGGTCATCCGAGACTGCCATGCAGGTTCCGACAGGACCGACTGCAGCATGCGGGTATTGACGTAGACAAGAGAAGACTGGAGCACATGCAGCGACAGCGCGGATACCTCTTGGTCGTCGGTCCTGTTGGACGCGAATTCCCCGCTCTTGCCAAAGAACACGAAGCTGTTGGTGCCGTTCCAGTTCTCCACGACGTTCAGCCCTTCATGGATTTCGCGGCGCAGTGCCTCGGAGCGGAGATAGCGGCACAGAAAGATCGTCCGCACGGCACGGCCGAGCTCGGCGAGCGCCCTGTAGGTCGGGTGCATCACCTCGGCCCGCGCAAAGCGGCGCAGGATCGATTCAGGGTCGGCTGTGCCATGACGCATGGCAGAGGCGTACTTGATCATCTCATCGTACTGGCGCTCGATTTCGAGCCAGTTGATCGGCGTGGCCAAAAGGGGCGCTATGTTCGGGAGTTCGTCCCACATGCCCGCGCGCGGCGGCGCCAGCTTCTTGCGGCTGATCCCTTTCAGGCGCGGGGCAAGTTCAAATCCGAGGAGGCGGCAGAAGGCAAAGCCGATAGCGCTCTGCCCATGGGTATCCACATACTGCCGCTGGATATCCATATCGGTGCAATGGCGCAGAACGCCCTCGATCATCGAGGCCACCTCCGAAGACGAACAGCGCTTCAACTGCGAATAAATGCAGGTCGCATTGCGGTCCACGTGCCAGTAGATCATCACGCCACGCCCGCCATAGCGCACATGCCATTCGGTTATCAGATTCCGGTCCCAGGCAGCGAACTTGACCGAATCCGATGCGCAGGCGGTTCCGGCATCGCCCCAGACGGACGGATCACGGACCCGCAGGGTCGCGTTTGCCGTATCCATCGCAGCAGCGCGCAATGCCCCCGGATGAATGTAGCGATGGCGAATGTGCAGAAGCTCGTCATAGCTGACTTCCGACGTCCCGCCCGCGACGCGTTTCAGCCCGGCATTCGTTCCAAGTCCATAGAGGCAAAGCAGCAGGCGGCGGTCGCGCACCTCCTGGTCAAGGACTTCCCTCGAAGCCGAGGTTCTGAAATGCCTCAGGAAGCCTGTGTCCAGCGCCGTTTCCTTCAGCACGTCCAGCAGGCTGGTCATTGGCCAGCGATGACCGATCTCGGTCTTCAGTGCGAGAAGACCGGCTGGCTCCGGCACCGGGCCAAAGGGGGTGACGGAAATCCGCACGTCCGGCGAAAGCCTGAGGCGAACCCTGTCATTATCGGGAAACGTCGTGTCCAGCTCCCGCAGCTCCCGCTCAAGCTCTGCGCGTATCTCACCAGCAAACGCAGCGGCGTCCCGAGGCAGGTTCAGAACCTGATAGTAGTGATCGCGTTTCTCGGCAAAGTCCTGCGGCAGGTCTTCGGACGGGTTCCGGTATCTGTCGGCACCCTCGATCCATATTTCCCGGGCCCGAATGCTCTCCCGAAGCTGTGTCAGGATGCAAAGCTCAAAACTGATCACGTTCACCTTGCCATGCCCGTCAATCACCGAGTCCCGCCAGCCCGGCGGGATCGCGTCAAGCGGAGCGTCTGCAGCAGGAACGACACGCTTGTTGCGGCGGCGCATGTCGGCGATCCAATCCAATGCGTCCAGAACGGGATGCCAGGCAATGTTGTTCGAGCGAAATTTCAACACCTCAAGCAGACGATGCAGCATCGGGCGGTAGTGATGGGACCAGGATCGTCGCATCACCGTGCGCAACTGACGCCTGAAGCCGCCGCGGCTTCTGTATTCCGTGATGATCTTCTCAAGCTTGTCACGATCAGCGACGGGGTAGATCACGTCACATACCCGACCATCAGGATCCGCGATCGCTGCGGTGGCAATGTCCGCCAACAGGCGGTCCTTGCCGTGAACGCGTTCGATCTCCCGCACGAACCGCTTCTCCACCTCGCGCCTTGCGCGGGCAGTCATCCGGTGAATCACCTCAAGCGACAGATCGACGAGATGATCGGTCATCCTGGCTTCACGCGACATCAGCCAGATGGCCATCATTCCATGTCGCCGTGCAGATTCATGACGGCCCATCTCCCAGGATGTCTCGCCGGCGACCCGGCGGGCAATCCGTTCAACCCAGCCTTGATTCAGACGGGCAAACAGATGGTGCGGGAAATCCAGTGACCTGACGAACGCAAGCCGGTCAGCCACTGCAACAATGTCCCCAAGTGTTGCGGCACCCCCGTCACTCTTGAGGTCGCTGAAGCCAACGGAACCGGCAGAGGGATCGAGACATGCGTCAAGTGCGTTCATGGTCGACGGCGTCAGGGCATCCGCAGTCTCGGCAAGCATTGCCGCAGCAAATTCTGATCGGGCGGAGCGTACGAGGCGCACTATCACCTTGTCGCTGGAAACATGCACGCGATTGCGGCGGCACCAGTCAAATCCGGCGAGAACCAGGTCGTCGACTTCGGGAGTGACCGGGCATTCATGATGCATTAGCCAGGCCAGCAGATCGCTGCGACCTTGCTTCGACAGCCGCGCGAACCCCTCGCGATCCACAATCATCGTGCGATGCCGGCGCGCCGTTCTGTTGCCAAGCCTGTAGTCCGCGGCGTGCCTGGCGTTCGTTTCCGTCTGGTCAGCGACATAGCGCAGCACTTCGGACCCGATTTCGGCCCAGTCATCGAAGAATCGGGCGTGGAGCCGAAAGTGGAGCAACTGTACGGCACACCCCAGTCGGGAAGCGGTGGGAAAGCTGCGAACAAACAGCAGATCATCAAAAGACAGGCTCCAGGCTGCGGCGACAGCCGGTGTGGAATTTTCCATTGCATCCTCCCATGCAGTGGAAAACTCCCTTGAACCCGAACACTGGCACGTCAAGCACCCACTTTGTTCACCTTGGGTTCGATTTCATGGCCAAATATGCAGCTTCGAGCCCATTGGGCC
>JAJDVJ010000111.1 GCA_022826205.1 Silicimonas sp.
ACTCTTCTTTGAAATGTCGATGCCGATGATGGTAGCCTGTTCCATGGACGCTCTCCTCCTTGCTTTAACGCGCAGCTCGTCTGGCGTTTTCTCTGGCGCACAGTGACGCCGTTCGGAGGGGGCGTCCACTCCATCGCTTACACGGAAGGTAACCCCCCATGTCCTGCGACACGCCTGTGCCCTGAACATCCTCGAGGCGACCGGCGACATCCGCAAGGTCTCGCTGTGGCTGGGGCATCAGAGCCTCCAGACCACGGAGATGTACCTCTGCACGGACCCTGCCGAAAAGCTGGAAATGCTCTCGGAATGGCATTCCCCGGGTCTCGGCAAGGGGCGCTTCAAGGGAGTGAAGGACGAGCTGATGGCCATGCTTGCGAACGTCTGAGTCCGAAATATAACGGGAACCTGATCAGGGCAAAGAGCGTGTCACGACAGGGACCTGGGATTCAAGGTTCCCATAACCATCAGGTTCCCATTACACCGCAGCGCGATGACGGCATTGGCCCCGTCGACGCTCCAATGCATGCCGCCCTGCTTCATCCGGCCCCCGATCACGGACTTGCAGGCGCCTTCGACGACGCCCGTCGATACGCACAGGCCCTGCTCCCGGAACCGTGGATAGTCCATGCGCGCCCGGTTCGTCTTGAAGTAGGTCATGTTCCTCGCCGCCTCCGGGCAGCGGTCCGCATGCCTGGCGAGTTCCTCGATGACGAGGTCGAGGCGCCCCAGGTCCAGCTGGTCGCGCCGGACCTTCCCCCACTGCGCCGCAAGGTCGTTCTCCGGTCCGTAGATGGCCTTGGCGACGTCGAAGAGGTGCTGCTTGGCATGGAACACGTCGACGATCTGGATCGCGTCCGGGACATGCTCGTCGGCGAAGTTCCAGATCCAGGGCGCCCCGTCCCCGAGGACGACCCGGCGCGCGGCGCCGAAGAACCCGCGCCGCCCGATCTCGCGCAGCACCCGCCTGACGAAGGGGGCGAGTTCCCTGTCCGTGTCGCGGGTGGCGATCGATTCGATGGCGGCATTGTGGCTGACGGACCCGGCATCGCGAACCGGCCGGCCCTCCGCGTCGCGGGCTTCCGCCGACCAGACGGTCGAGAGCTTGACCTCGCGCGTCTTGCCCGAACCGTCGGCCTGCTTCCCGACCCGGCCCTCGGTCTCCTCCCTGCGCACCGGGATCCCGGTGCCGTCCAGCCCCAGGTAGAGAGTGGCGGCCCCAGCCGGCTCGGGCTCGACGACATCCCGCTCGTCGTCCGCGATCTCGCGCCCCAGGGCCTCGGCATGACGCTCGACCTGCCTGGCCCCGACCGCGAGGCCGGCCAGCTCCCGCAGCAGGACGCTGCTCTTCTCGAAGCTCAGCTCGGCCGCCGTGACGCCCACCATGCGAAGGGCGCCCGGAGACAGGGACCGGCCCTCGACGCGGAGCGCGCGGTCGCGCGGGCCGAACCCGCTGCCGCAGGCGCCGCAGTGATACCAGGCCCGCTCCAGGGTCAGCGGCCCGAGGGCCGTCGTGACGGTCTTGCTCCGCCGCCCCGAACGGCGCGCGTCCGCGCCGCAGGCGCAGGGCAGCCGCGGTTCCGCCCCGTCCGAAAGGTCGGCGTTCAGCCGGGCGGAGAGCAGGGAGGCCGCCGTGCCCAGCGCGGTCTCCCGGACCACCCGCTCCAGGACCTCGAAGTCGATCCCGTCCGCCGAGCCGGCGATCAGCCGGTCGACGTCGGCCGCGACCGCCGTCCTGACCGCCGTCGCGAAGGCCCCCCTTTTTCCGGCTCCGGAGCCGGCTTCGCCCTGCGCCTGGCCTCGGCCAGGGACTCGCTGGCCGCCACGAAGGCCGACACCACGCTCCGGAACCGCTGGTACTCGTCCAGCAGGGACCGGGTCTCCTCGACCTCGCCCCGACGCAGGCGCGTCGAGGAGACCTTGCCGTCGATCGACCGGGTCAGGATGGTCCCGGGATGACGCGCCGCGTCATCCTCGGCGCAGCGGCAGTTCGGCTTTCCGCAGCGGGTGAGGTTTTCCTGCAGGGATCCCGGACGCATGTCGCCGATCGTCTGGAATTCCTCCCTGGCCCGGTCGCGGGCCTCGATGAGCTCTTCAATGTCTGCCATGTGACCTGTCCTGCTTCGAGATTATGGGACAGGGACCGCGCCCTGTCATCTGGTATGAATAAATTATACCAGATAGGCGTGCAAGACACCGTGTCTTCATGATTCTCAAGAAACCTGAACAAATTTGTCGTGCACCCGTTTGCGACAGAGCCTTTGACACCCGCTCCCGCAACGTCTAACGTCCCCTTCCATGAAACAGGCAAGCCATATCGCACATTCGCGTGCCGATCGTTTCGGCCTGCTTCTTCTCCTTAGCCGCCTCTGAGCGCGCCTTTCGGCGCGACCGCTCAGAGGATTTCCTCGCGCCGGGAAACAGACTAGGGAGACAATCTTGCAAACGACAAATCTGGCGAAGGGGCCGTCAAGCGCCACGCCCCGCATCAAGGCCATGGCGACCTCGAGGCGGCCCGTGCGCACTATGTCGCCAGATCCTTCAAGCAGGAAGCCAGAGCGATGGGGCTCCTGGCGAATCGGGTCAGCACCCAGCGACATGCCAGCAATTCGAGGACAGGAAGATGGCTGACAGCGAACACGTACTGATTTTCGACACCACGTTGCGCGACGGAGAACAAAGCCCCGGCGCAACCATGAGCCATACCGAAAAGCTCGAAATCGCCGAACTTCTTGACGAGATGGGCGTGGACATCATCGAGGCAGGGTTTCCGATTGCCTCAGAGGGCGACTTCGAGGCCGTGAGCGAAATTTCCAGGATTGCGAAAACCGCAGTGATCTGCGGGCTGGCGCGGGCGAATTTCCAGGACATCGACCGCTGCTGGGAGGCCGTGCGGAGGGCCAAGCGGCCGCGAATTCACACCTTCATCGGCACATCCCCGCTGCATCGCGACATCCCGAAGCTCTCGAAGGACGAGATGGCGGAACGAATCCACGATACCGTGACCCATGCGCGCAACCTCTGCGACAATGTCCAGTGGTCGCCGATGGATGCGACGCGGACCGAATGGGACTACCTCGCGCGTGTCGTCGAGATCGCGATCAAGGCAGGTGCCACAACGATCAACATCCCTGACACGGTCGGCTACACGGCACCCCGCGAGAGCGCCGGATTGATCAAGCGCCTGATCAAGGAAGTGCCTGGAGCAGACGAAGTCGTTTTTGCGACCCACTGCCACAATGACCTTGGCATGGCGACGGCGAACGCCCTGGCTGCGGTCGAAGGCGGCGCACGGCAGATCGAATGCACAATCAACGGGCTAGGCGAGCGGGCCGGCAACACCGCCCTCGAGGAAGTCGTGATGGCGATGCGTGTGCGCAGCGACATCATGCCCTTCAAGACCGGCGTCGACACCACGAAGCTGATCCATGTTTCGCGGCGTGTGGCAACCGTGTCCGGCTTTGCCGTGCAGTACAACAAGGCCATAGTCGGCAAGAATGCATTCGCTCACGAGAGCGGCATTCACCAGGACGGAATGCTGAAGAACGCCGAAACGTTCGAGATCATGCGCCCGGAGGATGTCGGGCTCTCGGAAACCAGCATCGTGATGGGCAAGCATTCGGGCCGCGCGGCGCTGAGATCAAAGTTGAGGGAACTGGGCTTTGATCCCGGAGACAATCAGCTGAATGACATTTTCGTTCGCTTCAAGGCACTCGCCGACCGCAAGAAGGAAGTCTTCGATGATGACCTTGTCACACTGATGAGGGACCAGGAGACTGGCGAGGTGCATGACCGAATCAAGGTCAAGTTTCTTCGAGTTATCTGCGGCACCGAAGCGCCACAATCCGCCGACCTGATTCTCGAAGTCGACGGTGAGGAGACACGGGGCACTGCCCAGGGCGATGGGCCGGTCGACGCGACGTTCAACGCGGTCAAGAAGCTCTTTCCCCACAATGCACGGCTTCAGCTCTATCAGGTGCAGGCAGTGACGGAAGGCACGGATGCCCAAGCAACTGTCAGCGTGCGAATGGAAGAGGACGGCCTAATCACCACCGGCCAGTCCGCGGACACGGACACCGTCGTTGCAAGTGCAAAGGCATATGTGAACGCGCTCAACAGGCTCCTGGTCCGGCGGCAAAGGGCCGGCCCCGATGCTGATGTGAAGCAAGTGTCATACCGGGTCACTGGATGACGGCCTCTGGGGAGACGCATCAGGAAGAGGCTTGCCAAGCTCCGTGATCTGCGGAGTCTATCCCTGGTGCAATTCAAGAAACTGAAGCGCATCCGTCATGAAGCGCGTTCGTATCGCGGCCACTTCCATCATGACCTCATGCCTTGCACCCTCGATGATGCAGAGCTGCGCGGACGGCCACTTGACGTGCATCCTGTGAATGGCGCTCGTCGACACGATCCGCTCGTCGCTGCCCAAGGCAGTCAAGACCGGAAGTTCAGGCCGAGTCATCCTTGCAAGCCAGCGATGCTCGGCAATGGCGCTGCCGACCCATCCGGTCGAAGGGCCGCCAAGCACCAAGCCCGGCTCTTCCGCCAACTGACGAGCCATGTGTGCGAATGTCTCCCGGTCGCGCGTAAGCAGGTTCGAGTCAAATCCCGCCTCGGTGACATAGTTGCCGGGCCCGGATCCTGGGACATACCGGCGTTCAACGCCGAGAGGTCCCAGGAAATGCGGCAGAAAGATGGCTACCGGCCAGATGAAGAACGGCATCTTGAATCCCCACATCGGAGCGGAGAACACGGCTTTCCTGACCGGCAATCCCTCGATCAGGGACCTCAACCCGATGCAACCGCCCATGGAGTGGGCGACGAGGAACCACGGTTCGGGCAAGCCGTCAGCTCGCGCCGTCGAGACCAGTTCGGCCACGTCCATCTGATAGTCCCGGAAGGATGCCACATGTCCGAGCCTCGCATCGTCCGTCAGCCGGTCCGAGAAGCCCTGCCCTCGCCAATCGACCGTGGCGACCGCGTAGCCAGCCTCGTTCAGGTCACGCGCGACCCGGCCGTACTTTTCGGCATATTCCGTCCGTCCCGGAAACAGGAGAACTGAGCCATTCGCCCCTTTAGCGGGCCACAGGACGACACGTATGCGGCGACCGTCCCTGCCACATCGCCAGAAGGCCCGAGCGTCTTCGGGACCCTCGGCGAGATCGGCTCGAAACGGTGCACTCTCCATGGTCAGGCCAGTGCCGGGACGAGCCTCATCGCAACGCCGATGTCTCCGTCGACCTTTAACCTGCCGGACGCGAAGGCCACCGTTGGATCCAGGTCGCCTTCGAGAATGTCGCGGAACGTGCCGGAATCGGCTGTCATCGTCACTTCCGCCTCGTCGTCACTGGCTCGTGCACCTTCCTCGTCCAGCAAGATCGAGCCCTCGTCCTCGATTACGAACTTCGCCGTTCCATCAAATCCACCGTCCAGCTTGGAATTCAGCATCGTGACCGCCTCATCGATTACGTCGCTCATGGGTCTTTCCTCACTTCAATGTGTTGGGGCTCGAATCTGCCCGCCGATAGGTTAGGATCAACATATGCGCTTTATTCGCCGATACCTCAAACACCTGGTTGCGGCCGTCGCCACATGCTTCGCTCTGCTGTTCCCGGCATTTGCGGATGATGCGGAATTAGACGCGCTCTTCGAGAGCTTGCAGAGCGCAAGCCCTGATGCCGTCCAGCAGATCGAAAAGCAGATTTACCGCATCTGGTCGCAGTCGGGTTCGCCGGCAATGGACCTGCTGCTGGAGCGTGGGCGCAAGGCGCATGCAGAAGGCGACTTTGCGCTTGCAATCGAACACTACTCCGCCTTGGTGGATCACGCACCAGACTTTGCTGAAGGATACAACGCACGGGCCACGGCGTACTTTCAGACTGGTCGGTTCGGCCAGTCGCTGGCCGACATCCAGCAGACCCTGATGCTCAACCCAAGGCACTTCGGGGCCATAAGCGGGCTGGCAGCCATTCTCGAACAGATTGGTCGCCCAGAAGACGCGCTGGAGGCATTGCGCGTAGTCGAGGAATTGAGCCCGCACCGTGAAGGGCTCTCGGACGCGATCTTGCGCCTTGAACGAAGGGTCGAGGGCGAGGCGATCTAGGCGCACTTTGCATCCGTGCGTTCCTTGGCAGTCGAATCAGCCCACCGCTTCAATTGCTTAGGGGACGCTGCCTGTCCAGGCTGGAGATGCCAGGATTGGCCAGACCGGACACGATGGCTGTCGGTCATCAGGTGCTCTGACGGGAGCGAACAATCTCCTTGGTGCTGCCACTCTTCGCTGCCGCCTGGATGGCTTCAATCACCTCAATGTTGCGAAGGCCGTCCTCGACCGTAACTAGCGGTGGCACACCTGAAAGGATGACGTCGAGGAAATGCTCGAATTGACGAGCCATCGGATCCTCACGCGCCACGGCGATCCTCTCCTGCGAGATCGGTGACCACCATCCCTCCGGTCCGGCATGGGTCCATACAGTGAGATCCGGAACCGAAAGGGCGCCCGTGGTTCCGGCGATCTGGTAGCAGAACTGGTCCGTCTGAGCGTAAATCGGGTTTTCGCCGGCTGTCAGCTCCCAGCTCCATGGTGCCGACGTGGCATCGCAAACTGACGCGGTGCCAAGCGCCCCGGAAGCGAATTCGAAGATCATCGCGCCTGTATCCTCGACCTCAAGGCCACGCACACTGTGCGCACTCCTGGCCTGAACGGACATGATCGGGCCGCAGAAATGCTGCAGCAGATCGATGTCATGAATCAGGTTTATGCAGATTGGCCCGCCCCCTGCCCTGATACGCCATTCCGCATTGAAATAGTCATCGTGCTTGTTCAGCCAAAACATGGCATGGACGGCAACCACGCGACCGATGCGGCCGCCCTCGATCACGTCCCTCGCCAGTTCGGCAATTTGTGAATGACGACGATGGTGGCCAACCAGCACGGGCACACCCGTCGCTCGGGCCGTCTGCGCCAGAGAACGCGCCTCTGCGATGCCATCGGCCAACGGCTTTTCGACCAACACCGGCACTTCGGCTTCCAGGCAAGCCTTGGCCAGCGGCAAATGCAGGTGATTCGGGGCGGCGACAATGGCGCCATCCGGGCGACCTGACGGCAGGTATTCGGCCAAGTCCGGATGCCAGTGTGCGCCATGCCGCTCGGCGATGCGGCCCGCGTCCGGGTCGGGGTCGATGATCGCATCCAGCCGGGCGGTTCCGGACACGATCTCGGCATGCGCCCTTCCGACGAGGCCGGCACCGACTACGGCGATCCGGGTCTCTGATCTCTCCGCCATGTTCGCCCTCCACCAGAAGAGGAATCCGTCCGGTCTGCCACCGGCAGCAGGTTCAACTTGAAATCCACGGCCGAACGACATGCAAGCCCGGTTTCTTCCCGCCCGGATTTCACCCCGGAATTGGCCGAATGGAAGCCAGCGTGACACGCGTCTACGGGCGCCGCAACGACACAAGGCGCAGACGGCGTTCCGCAGGGCGCTTGCTCCCAATTCATTGTACCGGAAGGGAATTGCTGAACTGCGCGACGGTTTCACCGCGCCATCGCCATAGAGATACGCTGAAAGCTCATCAGGCCTGGCAGTGACCTACTCTCCCACGCCTTAAGACGCAGTACCATCGGCGCTGCAGCACTTAACGGCCGAGTTCGGGATGGGATCGGGTGTTTTGCATGCGCTATGACCACCAAGCCAGAGGAACTTTCAGCATCCAAGTCAGGGGGCATGCTCCTGATCGAACCAGTCTGCTTCTGGATCAAATCAAGCCTATCGGGCAATTAGTACCGGTCAGCTGAACGCATTGCTGCGCTTGCACATCCGGCCTATCGACGTGCTAGTCTTGCACGGCCCTCAGGGATACCTTGTTTCGAGGGGGGCTTCCCGCTTAGATGCCTTCAGCGGTTATCCTTTCCGATCATAGCTACCCTGCACTGCGGCTGGCGCCACAACAGGTCCACCAGTGGATCGTTCACCCCGGTCCTCTCGTACTAGGGGCAACTCCTCTCAAGTATCCTGCACCCACGGCAGATAGGGACCGAACTGTCTCACGACGTTCTAAACCCAGCTCACGTACCTCTTTAAACGGCGAACAGCCGTACCCTTGGGACCTGCTTCAGCCCCAGGATGAGATGAGCCGACATCGAGGTGCCAAACGGTGCCGTCGATATGGACTCTTGGGCACCATCAGCCTGTTATCCCCGGCGTACCTTTTATCCGTTGAGCGATGGCCCTTCCACGCGGGACCACCGGATCAC
>JAJDVJ010000144.1 GCA_022826205.1 Silicimonas sp.
GCTCCTCTTTGAAATGTCGATGCCGATGATGGTAGCCTGTTCCATGGACGCTTGCCTCCTTGTTTTAACGCGCAGCTCGTCTGGCGTTTTCTCTGGCGCACAGTGACGCCGTTCGGAGGGGGCGTCCACTCCATCGCTCGCTGACGCTCCCGGCAATTCCGCTGCGATCGCTATCGCCTCCGGTCGCTGGCGCTCCCTGCGAATCGGGGCTGCTGCGCGGCCCGCACCACTCGCCGCCTCAAGGCCTTGACCCGCGGGCCGCAGGGATTTGCGAGGGGGAGAGGTCCCCGAAGGGGCATAACGAAACCCTGGACCAAGGAGGTCATCATGAACACGAACATCGAGACACTGGAAACCGGCGAAGAGTCCGTCACCGCAGCCATCTGTGCCCAGGCGCAGCTCTTCGGCGCGACACCGGACCGCGACGAATTCGACACCCGGGACGTCTGGGACGAGGACGACGCGACCAGCGCGCTTCTGGAGGCGTTCCGGATCCTGGCCGAGGGCGTCGCGCCTGACGGGTTCCAGCTTGCCGACGAGCGCGAGAGCCTTCTGTGGGGCTTCGTCAACTGCCTCGACGCCCAGACACGGAGGCTGGACCGGACGGCGGACAGGCTGGTTCCCGAACTGAAGGACCTGCAGCGCAGCCAGGACGGCAGCGAGGTCCGGTCCCGCGAGCTGGAACTTGTCACCGACCGGTCGCAGAACCTGAACGCGCGCAGGGACGCCTTCGAGACGCTGCGGGACACGGCAGCAGAGGCCTACCGCGAAGCGACGGGCAGCACGTGGCGGCCGCGCACCGGATCGCACGTCTCGCTCTCGGGCAAGCTGACCAGCGCCGCCATCGACGCCCGCGACTACCAGAGGGCGCGCAAGGATCGGACGACGGCCGCGCACCTTCCGGAGGGCACCCTGGTGGCCGTCGCGGGCGGCAGGGACGTCGCGGACCCGGCGGCGGTGATCGCGCGGCTGGACCGGGCGCGGGAGAACCACGCCGACATGGTCCTGGTTCACGGCGGCGGCCCCGGCGTGGAGCGGATCGCGGCGCGCTGGGCGGAGCGGAACGGCGTCCACCAGGTGGTGTGCAAGCCCGACTGGGATCGCCACGGCAGGGCGGCACCGTTTCGACGGAACGACGAACTCCTGAACCTGCTGCCAAAGGGCGTGATCGCGTTCCCCGGGTCGGGCATCACCGACAACCTGGTGGACAAGGCAAGGCAGCTGGGAATTCCGGTTATGCAGTTCAAGGCCGCATAGGCCGCAGCGTCTTGCGGGCCGCGTCGTCTCCCCGGCGGCGCGGTCCGCTTTCCCTCATGGCGGGAGCGGTGCTGCGGCACCGCCCGCCAACGCGCACGCTTCGCGCTGCGCTTGCGGCCTCGCGATGCTCGGCCTCTCCGGCTTCACTGGCATCGCCGGTCGTCGCGCTCGCTGACGCTCGCGACGACCGTGCCGAACGTCTTCAACGAGATCATTGCGTGCGGGTGTCTCGCGCTCGCCTCCGGCATCGCGCTCGCGCGTCAATGGTCCTTCCGGCCAGACGCGGTGTCGCGGCAACGTCCGCATCGCTGGCGCTGCGCGCCGCGCTCGCGGACTTGCCGCGCCTGGCCTCTACGGTGTCACCGGTCGCCATGCTCGCTGACGCTCGCGGCGACCGTCATGAAGCGGTTCCCGCAGGCGGTTCCCTGCCGAACTCCAAGGGAGTGCCGGAACCGGGAACCGCCCCGCAATCCGGGAACCCTGTTCAACCCTCGAGGCGGCGATGCGCGGCAGCGCGAAGCTCTGGCTTCGCCGGTCGCCGCGCCCGCCGTCGCCCGCGCCGACCGTGACGAGCGCCTCCGAAGAAATGAACGTGTGGCGATCTCGCGCTCGCCTTCGGCGTCGCGCTGGTGCACGTCCGCATTCTTCAGGCCGGGCGCAATGCTGCGGCAGCGTCCGCATCACCGGCGCTGCGCGCCGCGTTCGCGGACTTGCCGCGTCCGGCCTCTCCGGAGTCATCGGTCGCCATGCTCGCTGTCGCTCGCGGCGACAATGCTCGCCCTCGGCGTCGCGCTGACGCGCATCCGCCTTTGGCGACGCCTGAGGCAACGACCGACTTCACCGAACGCGATACCGCACCCCGGCTCGAACTGTCGAATCGGCAACGGTCCCGAAGCGGCGACGGAATCGCAGACACCGGTGACGATGCAAACGCGCCGTCACTCGCTCGCCGCCTGGCGCAGGCGCTTCGCGCCGCGCTCGCGGGCTCGCGATGTTCAACCTCCGGCATCGCCGGTCGTCGCGCTCGCTGACGCTCGCGCCGACCGCACCGAGCGTCTTCAGCGAAGTGATCGTGTAGCGATCTTGCACCCGTTTCCGGCGTCGCGCTGGCGCGCATCCGCCGTCGATGGCGCCGACGGCAACGGACCTCATGACGGAACGCAAATCCGCGCTCCCGCGCCGACGGTCGCGATGGCAACTGCGCCCGGTCCGTGTCGGCATCGACGACACCGGCGACGACACAAACGCGCCGGTCACCGTCCGCAGTTTGCGGCTGAACGCCGCACACTGCCGACGCCACTGGTGTCGCCGCTCGCGCAAGCGCTCGCCGACACAACCGTCCGCACTTACGCGGACGCCGCCGCGGCCTCCGTCGGTCGCGACGCCGCCGCCGCGCGTTTCCGGGCGGTGCCCGAAGCCGCGCGACCGACCCTCATGGATCCGCCGGTCACGGTCGATCCCGGCCACGGCCAGCGTGTATCGCTCGTACATCGGACGTGTATCGCCCGCATTGCGGCGCAATGCGCGAGGGACAGGCAGGCCCGCGCGAGCCCCCTCGAAGGAATCCCGAAGCGCCCGACAATGTCGGCCCCGGCTCGCTCCGCGAGCTTCCGCCTGCCAGATGCGCGCGGCAAGCCGTTGATCTGGAACGCGTTTCCGCACCGTACCCCTAGCGAGGTACGCCAAATTTCGGAAAACACGGAAAAACACACTCCCGGTCCCGCGCATGGCGTTGAGATAGCGGTGCGATAGCGGCGCATTGCGCGCGCATTGCGCTTGCCATGCGCGCCAAGGGGGGACAGGCGATCCCCCTCGGCGAACTTGCAGAAGGCCGGATCTCCGGCCGACTTTCGCGCCAGGCCCGTTCCGGGCGCTGCCGCTCAAGCGCCGCTCGGGCTAGGACATTGATCCTGAACGGCTTTTTCCCCATGTCATGGATGCAGAGGCTGTTGGCTTCCTGACCGCCCGAGCGGCGCTGTTCTTCACACCCCACGCATCGCTGATGCAGGATGTGCCCTGTCTCCCCTTGTCCGGTCCATTCGCGGATTTGCGCGGCCAGACGGTGCCCAGGAGGTGTTGGACCGAGCGTACTACGCGCGCAATGCGCGATTCCGTCCGCCCCTCGACCCCGCAGGGCCCTGTCCGTCCGGCACCGATACACGACCGATATACGTTCCGAATCCCCGCTCCGAGCCGTGTACTCTCCAGGGAACCGCGGTACTCTCTGGAGAACTTATCCCCGTGTCCTGCCCTGACCCAAATGTACTCTCTGGAGAACCGCCCACTTTGCTCCGAGGTTCTCTAGAGAACCTCGCCCCGTGTCCTTCCATGGCCACCGTGCAATCTCTGACAATACGGCTTAGTCACCCTCCGCGCAGCCGTAACACACTTTCGATTTGCGCCGAGACCGACCTTTCCGGACGCAAAGTTGAACAAGAAATCCGGATTCAAATGCTGCCTCATCTGAGTCGACCTGTCCGGGATTGCCGGTGAATAGACCCACCGTAAGTTGAACGACACGACGTCAGGGGCAGCGGAAACGAACCCTGAACCAAGGAGAGGACGCTGGTTCGGTGCGGCATGCAGGCCTCAACAACCGGCAAACTGGGCTAGTTCTCAAGGGAAATTGCGCCTATCAAGCCAATTTTCTTTGGGTATGCCACTCCGACTTCCCTTGGAACAGCGAGTTGCACAGCTTGAAGCGCTCGAACGCCGCGTTACCGTTTTCTCTTTGGTCACTCAGCCAGTCGCAGGACGCGTCGCGTTTCGAGGTTGTGGGCTGAGAAGAGAGGACCGATGATAGCGGCAAGAACCTTGGTGAAGGAGAAGAACAATGGCCCACGGTACGAATTTCTGCTTTCTGCCATATCATGTGAACATCTTGGCGCCGGGCGAAGCAGCATGGGAAAAAAGTCACCCTGTTGCATCCTGGAGCACCGTTTGGGTGGGACGCGAATATCGGCAACTCCACAGGGCACCAATCCCATTGAAGCGCAAACCACAAGATCGCGTGCTTCGCGTTTGCGCTATCAGTTCCGAGCAAAGACTTAGTACCCAGGAAGAAGGTATTGATGAGCGCAATGACGGTTCGGTGAGCAGAGTGTGGCTCTATAATGACGGCTGCAATCCCCGGCATGACACAAAGCACTGGATCGACTACACTGAACGCCTTGGCAAGCTGCTGCGTCATCTAGTGCCAGACGCTAACAAGTGCGGCAACCGTGACGAAGATCCCTGCCAACCGTATTTTCTGAACCCACGACACACTTTGGCGAATTAGGCGTATAATCCCTTTTCCAAACAACTCGCGGGGCATCACGTCGCACTTTCCAGTACCTTGGCGCCGGAAGCATCTACACGTCCGCTGGACAGAGGGAGCGAATGACGGCTCACCGGTGTCGCAACCCGCACGCCCGAATTGCGCGAGAGCGCCCGTAGCAGTCGGTGATGACGGAACGGTTCCGCTTTAATTTTCATGCAAAGACGGTGGCCGGTACCAGGCGAAACTCTCAGCTCTTCGCCAAATTTCCGCACGAATATCCTCCAATTCAGCGATATTGGGCGGCAGAGACGATAGCACCGGCAAATCGGCACGGTCGTCCTCACCAGAAAAGGCACCGCCCGCTGTTTCGGATCCGATGAGACAGCCTGGTCCTGAGCCCTCGAATGATGGATCGACAAGCTTCGATCACCTTCGCATACTTGGAATCCTGCTTCACCCCTTGGCGAGCATCCGGGAAGAGACGGCGCGCACGCTCCAGCACATTCAGCCGTCGATGCGGCACTCCACGTCATGAGAATCCACGATGACGACCGCGGACTGCTTCATTTGAGCGCAGCATCCCATGCGGTCACGAGCCTCTGCACCTTGTCATTGTCATCCTGACTCAATCGGGAGTCACGAAGCGCCTCGGACAGTCGCGCGCGGAAACGACCGGCATCCATCAAGGTCTCGATTCCATTGACCTTGGCATCGTCTTGGATTCGCCTCACATGGTCACCCACCTGAACAACGGAGGACTTTCCCAGGAAGGCCCGGGCAAACCTGGCAATCAAAAGGTCCTCTTCGAGCGCGGCATTGCAGAATTCCTGGACTTCGTCCGAGCCGTCTCCTGCCATATTCCGCCACCTGAATAGCACAAAGGCCAGATCCTTCACTTCAAAGATCGAACCGTCTTTGGCGGCCTCTCGTATTCTTTGGAGGGCGACTTCATTGATTCTCTCGGCATCATCCTTTGACATCAGGCACTCTTCTGGCCGGGCGGGAGCTCTTTCCTCTTGGGGCGGCCAGTGGTCGGTGAATACATAATGGGCAACATACACCAACCAATCCAGGGACGCGTTCTGGAGCGACTCGAACAGAATTTCGGAACGCTCAGCCAGCTCTGTGCGATCCAAAAGCACTGCTTTGGTCAGCCAGAGCAACCGATCCCTGTTGTTGGTCCAAGCCAATCCTCGGTCTTCGTCGGACTCGATTCGGAGGTCGTTCGCGATGGGATACAAGGCTTGCAGGAACGGTCTTGCCTTCGCGATATCCATGTCACGGGCGTGACAAGCCAATTCATCCAGAAGGAAGGATGCCTTCGAACGCCCTTCCGCCAGCAGTTCGCCCAGCGCACCGAGGAATGCCGATTTGACAAACTCCGCCTGGTCCGCTCTCTGGAGAAGCTCCTGAATCTCGGCTTGAGGAACCGCGTACGACGATAGCGAGAACTGAAAGTAGGTATCGAAGTGCATCGCGGAACAGGCCCGACGTGCCTTCGACCATTCCGTACTGATGCTTGGGTGCGTGGATGACCAGATCGCCTGCAGCGGAGGAAACAGCCGCTGGAGACCGTCTTTCAGCATCGACCGGTCACTTTCCGGTTCCTTGCCGAGGAACAGTTGCTCGTATTGCTCAGCAATGTTGTCTTGCTCACGGCGATGCCAGACCTGTCCCAAGCCAACCAGAACGGACTTCTGTGAACGCAATGCCTGATAGACCTTGGGCCGGAACAGCCGCAGGGTTTCGAGCGCCAGAAAGTCGGTCGGGTCCACCTCGCCACGCACGGCTGGAAAAGTGATCTTCAACGCGTTCGACAGGCGCAGCACATCTCGTGGCGTCCGAATCTCGGGAGCCACAACTGCATGGAACATGTTCCCATAGTGAACTTGGCTGTTGCTGTCCACATCTCCAAGAACTTCCGCAATCTGCGATTCAAACATCTCGATCAATTTGTGCTGGTTTGGCTCCGGGAGATCGAAACCCGCCTGGACGATCTTCTCCAGGTAGTGAGCGCCTTCGGAAGGATATCTTTCCTCGACTGCCTTCTCCGTTGTGCTCCGGTCGTAAGCCAGGAGATAGATGACGTTGGGAAGCCGGCCCACCGACTTGATGAGCCTGAAGATGACCAAGGCTTCCTCGGGCGACAGGCGGTCAATATCGTCAATGACAAACAGGAAACGTCGGTTCGATTTCTCCAGCGCTTTGACAACCTTCTGTCGAAGCACCTCGTCACTCTCGTTTGTCTCGATCAGGCTCCCAAGTGCCTGACTTGCGGAGGATACAATTCCGCCTGCAATTGGGCTAGCCAACACGCTGGTGACGGCCCCCAGCAATGGCCCGGCCGGAGCAACACGAGCACCGATCTCTCTGAATGCCTCATTCGCCTTTTCGCCATCGGAAAGTTCCGGGCGTATGCTGGCATAAAGTTCTCGGAAGAATCCGATCGCGAGAGCTTCCTCCGATCGGTAGAGCCAGCACTGAAACTCCAGGACTGTCAGTTCCTTTGCCTTACCCGAAAGGTGATGCCTTACCAGATTGATTAGGCTGCTCTTGCCCGATCCCCATCGCCCGTGAATTGCCACGACACTGCCGACCGGATACTGAAGATTCAGAATGCACTTGGAAATTGTCTGTGCCAACGGATCAATGCCAAGTCGGTCCTTGTCGGGGCGGGAAATTGGAGCATCGTTGAAATCTGGCATTGTCGTTCCTTAACGGGCTGGCTCGAATGACCCTGCATATTGCAAGGCGGCATCGCGCTTGCAACCGGGCAACATCGAGGATCGCTGCCGGTAATTGCCTCGGCGCTTGCGAGTCCACGGGAATGGTCGACACGTTTGCCTTTACCACCGGCCTGGTGCAATGACGGGAACGTGCTCGAGTCGACGCGGAACCGCACCTGAGTTCGGCACAAGATGGGCATACGGACGCTGGGCCGACGAGGAATCTTTCTCTGCGGGAAGCGGCCCAGTCGTGCCGTGACTTGGACCCCGCTGGACCGGACATTGCCTGCTCCGGGCACCTGTGGACCAACTCTTCCGAAAAGACGTCGCGGCTCGCTTCGACACATTCATTGATACCGTGCCCGCGATCAAACCGACCGCGGCTGCAACGTCCTTCCGCTTCGCGCCAGATTCATGAACGCCACGCAACATGTCCGTGTAGTTCTCCGAGTCGGCCCACAACTTGCGCCGGCCTTCCCACTTCAATTTCTGGATCGGTGAAGAAGTGCTGAGCGAAGGGTCGCAACGCCGATGTCCCCTGCCATTTATTTGCGGGTATCCATGCGCACTGTGCCGGCTGAATGCTCGGACTCCGCCGTCAGATGCGACCGGAGTCGCCGCAAATTGCCGCCAGATTTCTGGTGGGTTCCGTGCATCGTTCTTTTGCCTCTCCTCATGCAATGGACACGGTCGTCGGGTCTATCTACCGGTACGATTATCTTGCCGAGGCCTTGGGAATTTCAATCTGTACCGGCTCGGACGCCTGCAGCATGGCCGATAGCGGCACACTGTGCGCAGTTTCATCGTCGCGGGAACAGGCAAGCTTGCCGTCGCAGCAACAACCGCTCTCTCCGCTGCGCGAGCACGACCTGTGATGGGATGGAACCCGGAATCACATTCGCAATACGCATCAGCTTCTGCGACCCGCATCTCAACAAGTGGCCGCGACAATTCCGCCGACCGGTCCCGCCGCCGCATCTCGTGTGGCGACCATTGGTCCGGCTTGTTTCGCAACGCAACGCGTTTCAGTTTGGAACGGAAGGATTTTGAGACGATCCACGAGGTACGAACGCCCTTCGAGGGATCACGGGCTTGTCGACTACTATATCCGTTGGAATCTCGACGAACGGTGCAACTGTGAGATGCCGGGTAAAGAATTCCAGCGACTTTCACGGCATCAGGCAAGATGGCTAACGTCCTCGAAGAGCTGCGTTGAGTACCGACCGCAATGGCCCAGATCATTGCCAAACTCTACTCCTCGTCGTGTTCGCCTGTCCCTCTATCTAACCAATGCCGACCGAGCGGATCGGAGTAGGTAAGGAGCAAGGAAATGCTGCGCAACTCCGCCTTTGTACGAAACCAAAGAGCGATCACATCGTCGGTCCTCTCGTCGGAAGATTCGGACTTGTCCTCCTCATTCCAAGTTTCGAGTATCTCTTCGCGCGTGAGATCGGGTCGCGACCTGTGGAAGTTCATCGCGCTTTCGACGATCTCGCGATCCTTCAAGCGCACCCGATAGGTCTCAATCGCCTCTTCGCCAAACACAGCCTGCAAGGGAACAAAGTTAAATTTGTCGAAATACATGCCCACGGGTGGGTTGAAGCCGAACTTTCTGACAATGTCGACGGGGAACAGGCACTGAGGGTACAGATGAACGAGCTGTTCCAGGGAAATTAGGAGCACGTCTCGCGCCAGGGAAAGCCAGTGCCGCAGGACTCCCACACCCACCTGCCCGACGTTTCCCTGGTTCAGAATCGTGACGGATTCTCTGCGGATCGGGGCATGCACATAAGAACAGAGGCGTCGGTACGTCTGATCGACATGATCCGTCGCGTCAGCTTCGCGAGGTATTCCGAGCCATTCAAAGTTGTTCGCGATCACATCCCTGAACCTCGGTTTCGCTCTTTGCCCCGCCAGCCAATCGTCGAATTGCTCCGAATTTCCTTTCCTCGATATGCGCATTTGCCACCAGCAGTGAAGCATCAGCATCTCCAATACGGTGCGCAACAGTCCCGTTGATGCTCGCGGTGATCCGTTGAGCAACCCTACCGTGGCTTCCCGAAGTGCGCTGACTGCCTCGAAATAGAGATAGTTCTTGTACAGTAGCCTTCCCTTCTCCGAAGGCGTGAAGTCGGCCAAATCCGCGAACTCGATCAAGGCTTGAGCCGCCCAAGCGACTTCGCGATGCAGGTCGGCTAGTTTCTCAATGCTCTGAAGGCTTTCACTTGCCTTCTCGCCTATCGCGCTCAACTCCCCGTCCGCGATTGTCCATACATCTTGGAGCGATATCTCGTCGTCGGGATATCGATAGATGCGGGCAACTGTGAAGAAATACATTGGAAAAATTCCGTCGTCTGGAATTTGCGAGCAACCGTTCGGAAATTCACGCCTTCCTGTAGATCCCTCGCTCTTGGCGTGCCGCGATGCCAAGTGCAATGAATACTCCGCCTATGGTCGTGAAATTGCAGGCACCCTCATTGAAGCACGGCGCCATCACGCGCCTGAACCAGGAATGACGGAGTTCCCCATTCAAGATCAATTGGTCGTATGCCTGATGCCACTCAGATTCGGTTACGCCCTTTTCATGAGGATAACTTCGGTTCGCATGGTTCGGGATCAAATAGATGAGGGCGCGTTCCCCGCGCCTGTTGCCCCAACCCTTCACGTGGTACACGCTGTTCGTCTCCGGTTTCGGGATTTCAACCCCCGGCGACGCCCAGTCTTCAATCATGCCGATGATTTCCGCCTTCGGGGTTTCTTCCATTTCGCCCTGAACTCCCATCGGTCTGCCTTATGGCAAAACGTATTTCATCGAATGCGAAAGTAAGAGGTCCAGCCTTTCGAAGCAACTGCGATGCTTTGTTTGCGAACGAGATTTCGCCGGGTTCGTGGTACTTTCCAAGCGATGCGGAGGATGTTTGCGAACTGGTCGGCGAAGGGACAGGATAATCGGAAATCTGCATCCCTCGGTTCCCTACAGTGTCGGTGTGATAATAGAGCAAGCCTGCTCGTTCTATGCCTTCAGGGCCGTTCCAGTACTGCCTCATCGTAGATCATTTCGAAGAACGGCTTCAGGAGTGCAGCAGGATCAGCCCCGTAGTCTTCAATCCGAAAACGGTGTTCTATCCGGTCAACGAGAATTGGTCCCTGGAAGCTGCGGAGGAACTTCGCCGGATCCACTGCAAGAAAGAAACCCGTGACACCTTCCAAGGCGACTCCGGCGTCCAGCGGCAAGGTTAGGTCGAGATGACTCTTCGCCACGTCGATGAAGTGGTGCAGTCCGTCCTCCAGGATCTTCTCAACATCCGGAATCGGTACAAATGGTTTGTCGGTTTTTGCAAGTTCGTGTCGACCGACGTGGCAGCAGTCGATGCCATAGAGATTGCCGTTAGTCTCCAAAATGCTGGCCGTGAGAACATTCACTCCATCATCTGGTTCCACAACTGCACTTGCTGCTCCATTCGCAACCCTTGCATGACTCCATCCGCCTGAGTGCTTCCAAGCCAATGGCTTCAGTGAGTTCTGCGCAACGTTCATGGCTTCCACATTGGTCAACGACACGTTGCTTCGTCTAGACTGGAGAAAAAGCAGTGTTTTGGCTCCTTTTGGAAATCTGTACTTCTTGCCGATGACTGCCCGGACAAGTTCGCCATCCAGTGGAAACCGGTCAATCAGCGGCCCGACGTTGCCATCACCAGAGTGCTCTTGCCGCTTCCCTTCTTCCTGCATGATGGTCTTGATAGCCACCGCAAGCTTGCCAGCCAGCTTCCTTCTTTCTGTCCGGCGCACTGCTTGGAACTGTTCATCCGAACCGTCTCCAGCAGTCCGGTACGTGCTTGGCCAGCGTCTGTGACTAACATCGAACGGAAGATCCTTGCAGTCACCGAATTCCTCGTTGAAGACCGTGACCACCCGTTCATGGCCCATTGCATGAAGAGCGTACCCATACTCTATCAACACGTTTGGATTGGGCACTGGCGACTCCTGTTCATCGGCCCTCTTGCCCGTAAAGGTCAGGTCGGCCACAAACGCGTCGCTTTCCCGGATCTTCTGGAGAATCGTTTCAGCAACGGGCGGGCTTCCCGGCTTTCCCTGCGTGTCCTGGTCAATCTCGATTTCAGGCGCATCTTCAATGGCCAGTTCTCCCTGAATCTGCTCCTTCGCGTCATCCAGCGCATTTCGGATCAGTGATCGGCAAAGATTGGCAGGTCTGTCGCTCTGCCATGCATAGAATATCTTGAACGCAGCCATGGTTCGACCGCGTATCCGCATCCACTGGGACGATCAAGTTGTAGCGTCACCCGCCCAAATCCGCCGCCTCCGCCACGCATTGCAACAGAACGTCCGACGCATCGGGCAATCTCCCAAGACTCGCGAAACGTCTTCTTCCTGACGCGAACAGTCGCCGCTCGATTAGGTCAACGCTCTCATTGGCGAATGGCGGTCGGTTCAAACGCCGCGAGTTCGTCGATGCGATCGGCGATACGCTGGGCAGGCTCGCGCAGCTGGTCCACCGTCCAGTCGGCGGCATAGCCTTCCGTCACGTCCGATGGACGGGCGTGGTTCACCAGCCGCTTCGTCAGCGAGCGCGGCAGCGTCAACTCGCGCTCGGCCACCGTGATGAACGCGTTGCGCAGTCCGTGGAACCAGAAGCGGGTCCCCGCCGCTTCGCCGATGCCTTCATAGAACCGCGCAATGTCCGCGACATGGCCTGCCCGCGCCTTCTTCGGCGACGGGAACAGCCAGCCCGACGGCGCGGTCTCGTCGCCGCAATCCGGCCGGAGCCGCTCGAAGATGGCGGCGAGCTGCCGCGTGACCGGAAGCTCGAGCGGCTCCCCCGTCTTCGTCTCCTCGACCCGCAGGATGCGCCGCTCAAGATCGACCCGCTCCCAGCGCAGCGACACGACCTCGCCCCGCCGCATGCCCGTGTAGAGGCCGATCAGGAAGATGTCGCGGAGCGCGGGACTGACCACGACCGCCTCGATGCCCGCGCGCCAGCGCGGCAGCACCTCCGCCGGGCCCGAGATGCGCCGCCGCCGCTTGGGGTTGAAGCGCCCGCCCGCCGCCAGCCAGAGATCGACCGGGTTGCGCAGGCCCTCGTGGTCCGCGCAGGGCCGTCGATAGACCGAGCGCAGCAGCGACATCGCCTGGTTCCCCGTCGCCCAGCCGTGCCTGTCGGTGATCCGGTTGAACCGGTCCTCCACGTCCTGCCGGGTGATGGCGTCGAGCGGTCGCCGTGTCCAGTCGCCGAGCTTGCCCCGCAGGACCTGCCGATAGAGCTTCACGGTGTTGGCCGCACGGTTCGGATTCGCCTTGATGTAGGTCTCGAAGGCCTCGGCCAACGTCGGCACGCCGCGCGCCACGGCCCGCTCTTCCGCCGGATCCTCGCCCCGCGCGACCTGCCCGAGCATGTCACGCGCCTTCCTGCGCGCCTCGTCAGGGCCGACCCTGCCGTGGCGTCCGATGACGACGCGTTTGTTGGGCGCCTTGCGCCCGCCGTCGCCGGAGCGGTAGTTGACGATGAAGGACTTGGTCCCGGAGGGCTGCACGCGGCAGCCGAAGCCGACCAGCCTGTCGTCCCATGCGATCCAGGACTTGTCCTCGGGCTCCAGGGCGTCCACTGTGCGCTTGGTCAGGGTGAGCTTTACCCGGGCCACGCGCTTGGCTGACTTGAGGTTTTTCATGGGGCGCAGCCTGTCACGGAACACGCGAATTTGCAACACGGAAGTCAACACGAGGAATTCAAAAGAGGACTATCGCGGTCCACCTCTGACGACCATTGGGAAAATGAATGACTCACAATTACGTGAAAACAAAAGGATAAACATGACAGAGCACTGTCAGGCGAAGACTGGAGCGGACACTGTTGATATGGTTGCGGAATAAATCAAGTATTGTGGATGCCATTCGTCTCGTCAGACCGAACGAAAGGCACGAAGCACTCGACAAGAGAGCGCTGATCGACACGAAGAGGCGGTTTGTCAGCGAGATACAGGAACTGGTGAAGCCGTCCTTGGCGCAGGCAGAACTCGATCAACTGGCAGAGGAATGAACACCGCCGCGGGAATTTCCGCCCTTTCGCCTACCGTTACGGGTTGCGCATTGGTCCCTTGGCATCGCTCCGCGACTGCGCCCGGCGTTTGGCCGAAAGGCCCAAGACTATCGCATTTGGAGAAGTTCCCTTTGGCTTCCGAGTGACTGCATGAGTGCATCTGTGGGAACACAACGACTTGGAGCAGGCCGGTGGCTAGGGATTTCACTCGGCGACTTGATCGTGGCGGAATCGGTGTTCGCGGTACTGCCTGGCCTGGTGGCGACTGCCTTCTGCCGTTGCTGTTCAACGTGCAGGTCAGGGGGTGCGTGGTGGTGGTTCGCGCATCACTCGTCATGATGTTGCGCTGCGGTTGGCGGTGCGGTCAGGCCGCGCGAGATCAATCTCGACAGCCATCCGCAACAGAAGTGTTGACTTCCCCGCCGCAGTGGCTAGATTAGCGCCCATGCTGCTGTCTTGCCGAAGCAAGGCGTTTCAGGATGTTAATGGAGCCGCCAACGCGATCAGTTTATCAGACCAGAACTGTAAATCATTCAACGAAAGAAGCGAATTTCAAGGATGTACGAAGCCATTCAACAACTTGCTTTGAAAGCAAAGGAAATTTGCGATGAACGCGAACCAATTCGAGCGGTGGCTCAAAAGTCGGGGATGCACTTCAGTGACGCATAAGGGAGGAAGCGGCCACAAGACCGTCCGGCGGGGGAACAGAGTGTCCCAGTTGCCGATGCATGGCTCAAGGAAACAGCTCGGGCGTGGGCTTGTTGCCAAGATCAAGAAAGACTTAGGCTTGGAGTAACGCGATGTTGTCCTTTCCGATCAAACTGCAGGAAGATGACTGCGGAGTGCTGGCGACGTCTCCGGATTTTCCGGAGCTCACGACCTTTGGTGACGACCGGGACGAAGCGCTGGCCCGTTC
>JAJDVJ010000166.1 GCA_022826205.1 Silicimonas sp.
ATGTCATTGAAGGGTATTGTCAATGGCTTTCTTATGTAATATGAAATCCCGGCAATGGCACCCGGCCAGCGACGGGAAGCCGTTGCGTTTCAGCGCGTTGGACGAGAAAAGGGGCGGATGATCGACCGAAAGTTCCGGCTAAAGGGCGCTCATGCAGCCAAAGGATGGCCTACTCGCAGACGACTCCATCGCCGTCACCGTCCATCATGAATCTGTAGGCAGGATGGCCCCGCGGCACTGGCGCGATGCCGTGCCGTCTTGCCTCCGCGCAGGTGATCCTCCCGTTCCCGTTGTCGTCATACAGGCCGAGCGCATCAACTGCGCCATCAGAATTCCCTGTCTGTCGCGCGGCCGGAGTCGGGGCCGTTGGCACAGTTGTTCCATGCCTCTCGCAGACGATTCCATCGCTGTCCGCATCCGTCATGAAGCGGTAGGCGGGATGGCCTCGCGGCACTGGCGCAATGCCGTGCCGTCTTGCCTCTGCACAAGTGATCCAACCGTTCCCATTGTCGTCGTACAGGCCGAGCGCATCAACTGCGCCCCCGGAATGCCCTGTCTGTCGCGCGGCCGGTTTCCTGGCCGTAGGCACCGTTGTTCCATGTCTCTCACAGACGACTCCATCGCCGTCTGCATCCATCATGAAGCGGTAGGCGGGATGGCCTCTCGGCACTGGCGCGATGCCGTGCCGTCTTGCCTCCGCGCAGGTGATCCGCCCATTCCCATTGTCGTCATACAGACCAAGTGCACCTACTGGGTCATTGGAACGCCTTTTCTGTTGCGCATCCGGCGTTTTGACGATCGGAACAGCTCTTCCATTGGAAAACACCATTTCGGTGGACGAACAGCCAGACAGCACCTGCTCAAGCGCTGCCGCCTCTCTCTTGTCGACCGTAAGACCATACTTAAGCTTGACGGCAACGATCCGGCCAGCAAACCAGCAACCGTTCCTTGGCGGCAGCCACTCCCCGGCGTCGTAGCCGCATTTGCCTCCGTGTCCGCAGCGGTTCACCTCCGGAGCGGCGAGGGTCAGGTTCAGCAGATCCTCGGAAAAGCGTCGACGGGTTGCCGGTTCGGCCGCGCAAAGCCCGCTGTCATGCGCCTCGGATGTGGCGACGATGTGTTCTACATCGGTCTCAAGTCCACTCGCAAAGTAGCGCCCAGTATATGGTCCGTAAACGCGACCACCCATTGATGCGATAACAGCCGCCTCCACCGAACGCGCATAGGGGTAGTCCGGACGAACGTAGGGCGTGCAGCGAAATTCCGATGTGACCATCAGGCCGCGCCAACTTTCGCCAATCGCCTGCGCCGAAGCGCCGTCCAGCAAAGCGAACGGCCCAGATACCGAGACGACCGCAAGAACCACGAAATCCGCACAGCGCGTGCAGGGCAGTTGCGACGCGATGACACGAAGCGCCGCCGCCAACCGGCCAGCGATACGAAGTCGGGTATCTGATCCTGCACGACCGCTTCGGCAAGCGTCAAGGTCCGGGCACCGGCCCCCGAACAGCAATCTGCGAATAAATTTCGTCACACTTTCGTCCTCACACTTCAGATGTCTTTCGGGTTGAGAACAACGCCGAAACGCTGCGGCACCTCGAATCGCACATGCCCGAATTCTTGTTTTGATGGTTGGCATTCCCGAGGTTCTGAACGCCTGTTCACAGCGGAATAAACGAACTCCTTTCGAGCGGCAAATCATGCTAGGATTCGTGATCATCAGCGCTTCACGGAGATCGTGACGGGTGACGTTGCAGATGCGACGGAGACGCCTACCTGGATCGCCGAGCGACCGAGTTCCCCAGAAAGACGAACCGCATCGCCAATCTTGACGGCATGTTCAATCTCCACGAGTGTGCGCGGATGTCTTCGGTAACGCCCAGGAGAATTTTGAATGCTCTCTCCACACCATCGGCCTTCACAGGCAACGGGAATGTCTGCATCCGACGCTCGATCAACTATGGCGCCTCTGCCATTTCCTCGCTCTGGTGGGGCAATCGCAAGGTCACCTGTTTCGGATTGCATCCCAAGGACAACCCGGAGGTCTTCCGTTACAGGACAGACGCCGAGATGAGACCACGTCTCTGTGGCGACGTGAATGCGCTCTTTCTGGGCGACTCGTTTTGCGGCGGCAACATCCTCGAAGGCTGGCGCGCATGTCTACTACAATCCAACTGACCGGCATCTCCGGAATCCTCGTCACACCGTTTGACGAGGAGGGGAATATCGCTGCTGATCGACTCACGCCCATCGTGGACCGGGCAGTCGAGGCGGGCATTCACGCCCTGACGATCAATGGAAACACGAGCGAATTCTATGGCCTGACGATCAACGAGGCGTTGACAATGGTGGATGCCGCCGCTGCAACGATTAGCGGGCGCGCACCCTTGATCGGCGGAGTCGGACGTTCGGTAAATGAGGCCTGTGCCTTGGCTCAAGCTTCTGTTGCGGCAGGTGCTGCAGCGATCATGATCCACCAGCCGCCCGATCCGTTCGTCTCGCCCAAGGGCCTGAGAGACTACGTCGCACAAATTTCGGATGCTGCTCAAGGCACACCCGTACTGCTCTACCTGCGCAACGACATGATCGGCACGCGCACGATTGCCGAGCTTTGCGAAGTTGAATACGTCGTTGGCGTAAAATGGGCGACGCCTTCACCCGAGAAGCTAGTCGAGGCCATGGCCGCCTCGCCCGATCACATCGTCTGGATCTGCGGCTTGGCCGAGATCTGGGCTCCGCAGTTCTACGCGGTCGGGGCACGCGGGTTCACGTCCGGCCTCATCAACGTTTGGCCGAAACGTTCTGCTGAGATTCACGCCGCACTTGATATGGGGAACGACGATGAGGCGCTGGCCCTCATAGACGGCATTCGCGCCTTCGAAGAGCTCCGCGCGGAGGAAATGGGCGGAACGAACGTATCAGTCGTAAAGACCGCCTTGGAATTGATGGGCGAGAATTGCGGACCGACGCGTCCGCCATCATCTTGGCCTCTTTCCGAGGCGCAGAAATCGCGGCTTCGAGGATTCCTGAGCGAGCATTGCATAGTACCTCGGAATGGCGCCGCAGATGATTGACCCCGCGGCACAATGGGACCTTCTTCGATCCGACCTGCTGTCATTCCTATGACCACGGCAATTCAGCGACCGCTGCACATCGCCTAGCGCGATGCTGGCCGTCTCAAGTCTCGAATGTCCAGGTCGTGACCTGCTGCCAGTTCTGGTCAGGGTACAGCGTGATGTCCGGAAATCCCGGTTCGTGCGGCGCGTTGGGCCAGAACTGCGCTTCGAGGGCAAGGCCGCAATACGGAACCGGCGCAAACCCGTCGTTTGTGCGCTGGTTTGGATAGTCGAGAATGTGCCCGTCGAAGGCCTGCAGGCCGGGCTCGGTGCTTGCCATCACCATCATGACGTCGGGACCGGTCAGGCGCGCAACCTCCCTTAGGGGCTGACGGGAATCGGACAGGCAGAAATTCGTGTCAAGAAGGCCATCGGCGCCGTCTCTCAATGTACGGCCGTCGCGGTAGTCGAAGCGCGTGCCGGCTACATCCGCAATCTCGCCCGTCGGAATCGTGGTGCCTGGATCGCCGGGCAGATACCGGTCGGCGTGAACCTGCAACACGTGACCTCCTGTCGTGAGCGCTTCGCCCAGACGCCAGTAGCTGTGGTTTGCGAGATTCAGGATCGTCGGGGCGTCAGTCCTTGCCGTGAGCGTGAGGGACAGGCTCCGACCGGCCGTTTCGAATTTCGCCTCGACGCGACGTGTGCCCGGGAAACCGCCTTCACCGTCGGGCGCCACGAGCACAAGCGTGGCGTGACGGTCGGAATGATCGACCAGCTCCCAGACTTTCCTGTGAAACGCACCTCCGCCGCCATGGAGAGTGTGAGCATTTAGAAAATTCCTCTCAAAGCGGTACTCGACGCCGTCTATCTTGGCACGGGCACCTGCAATGCGGTTTGCGACCGGGCCCATGATCGTTCCGCAATGGCCGAGCGGCCCCTCATATGCCGAGATGTCCGGACTCCCAACGGTCAGGCTGTGCTGCAGGCCGTCGAGGCGGACATCCTGAAGCGCGCAACCGTACGTAATGACACGCGCTGTAAGCGGGCCGTCCTGAAGCGTCAGTCGATGCACTTCCTGGCCCGAAGCGGTGATGCCGAATTTCTCAATCATGCTGACGAGGTGTGCATCCTGGCGGATGAGGCCGCAAGACCGTCAAAGATCCCGCATTGTCGCAATCAGGGGCGCCCAAACCAACGCATGACGCATTCCGGCCACACCTTTCGGCGACAGCGCCTAAAGGCCATTGGCAATGACCGGCGACTCGGACTCTTCTGGATGACTCTTAGCAACCGGATTGCCGGAAAGGTCGCCCGCTTGCGTCATCAACCAGTCGCATGCCGCTTGGGCCGCCGAGGCCGCCTTAAGAATCGCGCGATGATCCGATTTCAGGATCTTGATCCACTCCTTCAAGTAGGCTGCATTCTCTTCGAAGCGGGGCTCTATGCCGAGCAATGCTCCTGCCATGGCTGAACCAAGTTCGGCTACAAGCTCTTCGTGCGCATATCGTGTGTCGCTGAATGCCTCGCTCAAGCGCCGGTCGAGCCGATGCGGAGCCCCGGTCGCATGAATCGTCTCGTGCAAGAGCACTCCGGCGTAGGTGGCGCCGTCCTTGAAACAGTCTTCGGGCGGCATGTGGATCACGTCTCGGGCAACATCATAGAACGCGCGAGGCGCCCCGGAAGTCTCGAGCCCCACATCCAGTCGCCGGAACCACGCCATCAAGGCGCGGTCAATGCCCGCTCCAGAAATCTTCGGCCGATCAACCGCTGCGCGAAACTGGTCGTCCAATCCATCAATCTGATCCAGATTGAAGACCCTATATGATCGCAAATATCCGTATCTTGTCGGCTCCTCACCCGGAATTTCACTTTCGCGCACCACGGTTCCGACCTTGATGACCGTCGTGCCGCGCTCGCCCTTGCGAACCTGTCCTCCGCGTGCCGCCGCCTGACGATAAGTCATCCAGACAGGCGCCGAATATCCCATGGCAATCGCCTTGCGCCAAAGCATGACCACGTTAATTCCCCGGTATGGCGTACCACAGGCCCGAAGCGGAACCAGGGCCGCACCGCCCCCTGGTTTCCAGGGTGTACGCCAAGGAGGGGAGCCTTGTGTCAAGGCATCTACCATTGCGTCGGTCACATAGCCGCAAATCTCGCGGGTCCTGCTGACTGTTCCTGACGGCTTCCTCGATTTGCAGCTTCCCTTCCGTCCGCTGGGAGCGGCCGCATCTTCCTCGACGTCAGTTTCCGCCGCGACTTTTGAATGCCCTACATGGCGCCACACTGCTGGTTCGACCGCGTCGTCACCTTCCTGGCACAACCCCCTGAAATCGAATCGGATCGACTTGCACTTGTGCTTGGGCAAATTCAGCAAGGCACCGACCCCGGACGGTTTGGTCTTCATCGCCATTGGCAAGATTCCCCTTCGAAATTGAGCAGTTCACACTTCCCCAGAAGTCTGTTGAGGAAGTCTGCAAGGGCCGCGCAACTGATTGAACGGATGCAGGATTCATGCCGTAGTCGATTCGGCCGGACGGTCTGCAGATCCATCGCGATCAAGGCTCCATGAGATTGGCTTGACATTCGCATCATGGAACATATTATGAACATCTTCAAGCGAGAAACGGAACATAAATCGAACATATTGTATCTTGAAACCGATCTTCATTTGTTTGCAAAGGAGGCATTCGACAATGACCAATGACCCTGGTGCCCCAAACGGGGACAGCCGCCCAAAAACTCCTACGGCTGCGGACTGGGCCGAAAGGGAACGCAAGGCGGAAGAGGCGCGGCAAAGGGAACGTGTCGAGTTGAGGGATCTGTTGCGCGCCAAGGGCGTGGAGCGGGTCGAAGCCGGCTACGACGGCTACGGCGATTCCGGCAATGTAAACCAAGTCACCGTGTCGCCGAAGGATGTCGAGGTCAAGGAACTTGCCACCAGGCTTGCAGACTTCATTTGGGCGATCGCATACAACCTGAATCCGGGATTCGAAATCGACGACGGTGGCGAAGGCGCGCTAACGTGGGACATTGGCAGGGATCGGATCGACGTCAATCACGTTGCGTTCATCTACGAGAGCTTTGAATCGGTCCACGAGGACGTCTGAGATGGCTCATCCCAATCACCATGCGGAAAGTTCCGCACGCAAGTTCGGCGGGATGCCTTGTGACTACCATGCGATTCATGACTGGTTCGATGCGTCGAAAGCGCATGAAGCGCTTCCGGTACATCGCGCCCTGAGGCATCACAGCCTCGGGATCTTTGAGGCGCAGCAGATATTCGGCCGCTCGCTCGTAAATTCTGACGGGCGGGAGGTGCCCGTGCGCTTTGTCGCGGAACAGCACGTCCGTGAAGATTGCCGACGAATTCCCTCTGTCTCGGACTGGTTGAGGCGCATACCCGTCGCATCATGGATGGTGAACGGTATCATCCTTCCGGATTCAGAGCCGCTGGCTCCCGACAATCAGGCGCATTGGCGTGCGTCCGTAGCCGCTGGGCAAACGATCCTGGGATTTGCAGACTGGTTGGCTGATCGCGAGGCACGGGAACGAACCGTGGCGGCCCGGATCAGATCGTAGCGTCAGGCATTTTGCAGTGTGCCTGACGGAAGGGCCAAAAAGCACGGTCGAAGGAATCGTCGAGGTGCCTTCGGCAAGAACATGTCACCCAGCGAGGCGGTCCGCCCCGGTCCAGAAACCAATCAAATGTTGCCCAAATCCGGAATTTTGCCCGGACCCCATTGATCCGGGCTGGAATTCCGGTTTCAAGACATAACGCTTGGAACAACGCGAACGAAAGGCGGCGACGTGGAGGCGATTGGCCTTACATTCGAGATGACTGTTGTTCTGGCAATCCTAGCAGTCACCGTCGGGCTCTTTGTCTCGGAAATCGTGCGTGTCGATGTCGCGGCGTTCTCAATCATGGTGCTTCTTGGCCTTCTGACAATGGTGCCCGGCCTCGAAGGTCTTGCTGATCTCCGTCACCTGTTCAGCGGATTTGGCTCCAACGCCGTCATCTCGATCATCGCGGTCATGATCATCGGCGCGGGCCTTGACCGAACCGGCGCGATGTCAACCGTGGCGACATGGATCACAAGGGTCGGCGGCAAAACGGAGTCCCGCATCATCTTCCTGATCTCCTCCACGGTCGGCGTGATCTCCAGTTTCATGCAGAACGTCGGCGCGGCAGCTCTCTTCTTGCCCGTGGTCAGCCGGGTGTCCACAAGAACTGGCCTGCCCATGTCACGGCTTTTGATGCCGATGGGCTTCTGCGCCATCCTCGGCGGCACCATGACCTTGGTCGGCTCGTCGCCACTGATCCTTCTGAATGACCTGCTCGTTTCCATAAACGGGACGCTTTCAGAAGGCTCCCGCATGGATACCTACTCTCTCTTTTCCGTCACGCCGATCGGAATTGCTTTGGTTGCGACCGGTCTCCTCTACTTCATCCTGTTTGGCAAGTTCGTGCTGCCGAGCAGCGCCCGCGACGATTCCGGCACGGCGCAGTCAACCCTTGAATATTTCAACGCGACCTACGGTCTTGACGGCGTCATCCACGAAATCGACGTGCCCCACGGGAGCCTTCTCGCCGGCCACACGCTGGGCGACCTCCAGCGTGCCTTCAACGTCCAGGTCATTGCGACGGCATTCCAGGGCCGGACCTACACTGCCCCGCCACGCGACGTCCTCATCGAGGCGCCAGCCAAGCTCGCCATAATTTCCGACGCCCGGGACATAGCGGATTTCAAGGACGCGTTCGAGCTTCCCGAGGCATCGGAACTCGAAACTTTTGCGGACACGCTCCATCCGGGCAAGGCCGGCATTGCAGAAGTCGTGATCCCGCCTGGGTCCGGGGTTATCGGCAAGAGCATGAGGGAGCTTTGGCTCCGCAAGGTCTACGGACTTTCGCCGTTGATCGTCTATCGTGGCGGAAACGCAGTCACGCAGGACAGCCCGGACTTTGGCACCATGCCGCTCGCGGCCGGAGACACGCTGGTCTGCCACACACCGTGGGAAGCCTTGGTACGCCTTGAAGCGGATCGCGACTTCGTGGTGGTGACTACCGACTTTCCTCACGAGGACATCAGGCACAAGAAGATCGGGTGGGCGCTCCTGTTCTTTGCCATTGCAATCGCGCTGGTCCTGTTTTCCAATCTCGTTCTTTCACTTTGTCTGCTGGTAGGCGCCGTCGGGATGATCCTCAGTCGCGTGATTTCCGTCGAAGAAGCCTACGCCGCAGTCAGTTGGCAAACCGTCTTTCTGCTGGCCAGTCTCATTCCATTGGGACAGGCGGTGCAGGCGACGGGAACGGCCGCCTGGATCGCAGACCTGATCCTTGTTGCCATGGACGGAATGCCGCTCTGGGTTCTCCAGGCGGCCATCGCGGTCCTGGCCACATTCTTCACGCTCGTGATGTCAAACGTCGGAGCGACCGTTCTCCTTGTGCCCCTGGCCGTGAACATTGCCCTCGGCGCAGATGCGGACCCTGCCCTCTTTGCCCTGACGGTCGCGATATCTACTTCGAATTCCTTCCTGATCCCGACGCATCAGGTCAACGCGCTTGTCATGGGACCGGGCGGCTACTCGGTTGTCGATTTCATGCGGGCCGGAGGAGTGATGTCGATCCTGTTCCTCGTCGTCTCGCTCGGCGTCCTGAACCTGCTGTACTGACCGGCCCTGCCTTTCAGGGGTGCCCCGGCATCTCTCTCAACATCGCCTTGACCACAGCTGCCGCATTGCCCGCCGCGAGTTCGAGGAATGTCTCCATCTGGTTCGCACCTTCGCCGCCACCTGCAAGGTCGGCGAGACTGCGCACCGCGACGAACGGTACGTCGTTCGCGTAGGCGACATGCGCAACGACGGCGCTCTCCATGTCCAAGAGCCGTGCACCAAATGTCTCGAAGACCCACGTCCGGAAAGCCGCATTGTCGACGAAGGCTCCGCCCGATACCCCGGAACCGCCGACCACAATGCGTGGATGCCTGTCGAGACAGCGGCCGTCTGCGGTGCAACGCGCAAGGGTCACCTTGTCCGCCGCGCTGCGCGCCGCCTCCAAGAGCGCCTCGTCCACCGGGAACCAGAAGCGAGACTCCGGCCCGTCAGCTCCGGAACGCAACACCGTGACCGAGCGCGGAAACATCATGCCGAAGTTCCCGTACGGATACTCGAAGAACGGCATTGTTGCCCAGCCGCCGTCGACCTCGCGCGCGAACAGCATTTCCAGGTACTGCCCCCAACGCTCCGCGACCGCCACGTCGCCGACGCCCAGCGAAGGGTCGACGCCGCCCGCGATGCCGGAAAAAACGATCCTGTCAATTGCAAATCGGTCCAGCGCAAGCTGCGCAGTCATCGCGGCGTTGACAACACTGATCCCGCTCAGGAACAACACGACCCTATGTCCTTCCAGCGAACCGGTTGTGAAGCTCACGCCGTTTGCAGAATGCTCCGACCTGTCCCGCAGTTCCCCCTTGAGAATTTCCAGTTCCGGAGCGAAGGCAGAAACCACGGCGATGCGCGGAGTCCCCTCTCGGACATCTTGCGCCTCCGCCAGATCCGGCACGCTCGCCGCGATCAGCAGCGCGGATAACAGGCTGGCGAACAAGTTTCGGCAAGTATGCGGAATGAGCACCAGAAAGGTCATTGTGCGACCCTCGACTTACGATGAAAACTGTCAAGGCCCTGTTTGCAAATCGTGTGCATAGTCTGTCGATTGCCCCGCAAGGCGCTTGCTTGGCGAGGCTTGCCCTATTGAAATTGCGGTGAATTCATCACGGACAGTCTTTGAAACATCTGGTTGGGATGCTGCAACAGTACCGACCGGCAACTCCTTCAACCGACCGTGCCGGCTGTTGCCCGCCTGGACTTGAAAGGCGTCCCAAGCCCCGGGCGTCCACCCAGCGCCGTTCCGGGCTCTCGACCGGATGTGCCGAAACCGGCGGCACCTTCAGCCTCCGCAGAACTGTGCTGGGCGCGAGGCAGCTCGGTTCGGACGTGATCGCGATCTACGGCAAGGCGCTGCGGCGTTTCCTCGAGGTGGCCCCAAAGCGCTTGCCGCTGCACGCCGCCGTCGCCTTCGCTCCCAAGGCACGCCTGACATTCGGCCGGTTTGGGGTCTATGACCTGCTTAACAAGAGCACGGCCATGCCGGAACCTTTTGACTTCGGCAGACACGCGGACGGATTCACAAAGCTGCCCTAAGAGATTCGCGCCTTTTCACCGATCCTCGAACCCGATGGAACGGAGGTACTCGCGATTGTAACGCGCATCCTCCGCCGGCGACGTCGCACCAGCCGGGTCACAGTCCTGTTCGACAGTGCACCAGCCTTCGAATCCGTGCTCCAGGAGAATGGACCTGACACGTGGGAAGTCCACATCGCCGTTACCCAATGTACAAAAGATGCCCTGCCCACAGGCGTCATAGAACCCGATCCTTTCTGCAATCACCCTGGACTTTACGGCAGGATCTATGTCCTTGAAGTGGACGTAGCTGATGCGTTCCATATGTCGTTCCATGAAGGCCACTGGATCGAAGCCCGCATATGAATGGTGCCCGGTATCGAAACAGATCTTCAGAATGCTCTCGTCAACCTCGTTCAGAAGCCTCTCGAGTTCGGGCTCGAAATCCATGAATCCCGCTGCATGCGCGTGAATGCCAACCGTCAGACCGTACTCTTCGGCTCCCATTTTTGACACGGCAGCAATCCGATCTCGATATGCCTCCCACTCAGCCTTGTCCATCTGTTCGGCCTCGTCGGCGCGGCCTGCCGTGGCCGCGCGGCGTTCCGAAATCGAGTCGATCAGGACCAAGTGACTCGCCCCATGAGCCACGAGGGCCTTGCAGGTCCGAACCGAGCCGTCCAGCACGTCCTCCCACTGGGCCGGATCATGGAACGAACGAAACACGACGCCGCCGATCAGAGTCTGGCCGAACTCGTCCAGTGCTTCCGCAAGCACCGCCGGATCCTCGGGCACGTACCCGACGGGACCAAGCTCGATGCCCGTGTATCCGGCGTCCCTGTTTTCCTCCAGGACCTGCCGCCAAGGCGGGTTCCTCGGATCATCCGCGAATTCCACGCCCCAGCTGCACTGCGCGTTGCCAATCTGGATCATCGGCCTGTCTCCGTTCTCAGAAGTCATTAACGTCTTTCCAGCATCCCTCGGAATGCGATGCATGGACCGCCGCGATCACGCGGTTCACCTGAAGTCCCTCCCTGAAATCCGGCCAAAGGGACTCTCCTTGCGCGATTGCAGCCAGAAAGTCCTTGGCCTCGATGATGACCTGGTCCTGGAAGCCCGTTCCGTGTCCCGGCCCCTGACAAAAGGGAAGATAGTCCGGATGGTCAGGCCCTGTCAGTATCTTGCGGAACCCTCGCTCAGAGTCCGGGCCCTCCGCTGCATACAGCCAAAGAGCATTCTGGTCCTCTCCGTCAAACCGGATCGCGCCTAGCGTGCCGTCGACTTGGTAGGCGTAGCCCATCTTCCGACCCGTCGCCACCCGGCTGACGAATATGCTGCCCGCCACGCCGCTTTCGAAACGCACCATCATCAGTGCCTGGTCGTCATTGGTGACGCTCTGCCCGGAGCGTTCGGCGTGGACCGTCTCGACCAGGCCGATGACTTGCGCTATCGGCCCCATCAGCCTGTGGGCGGCGTTGATGATGTGAGGGGAAAGATCTCCCATGGTGCCGTTCGCGAGACCCTGTGTTCGCCAAGTGGCCGGCGCATCCGGGTCGGCGAGGAAATCCTCGGTATGTTCGGCCCGGAAGCACGTCACGTCGCCGATCCGGCCGTTTAGCAGAAGCTCACGCGCCAATTGCGAGGCCGGCGTGCGAATGTAGTTGAAGCCCATCATGTTCACGGCGCCTGACGCGTCGGCCGCTGCCACCATCGCACGGCTGTCCGCAAGAGAGGCCCCGAGCGGCTTTTCGCAGAGCACGGGCTTTCCAAGCGAAAGCGCCGCGCAGGCAATGTCCCTGTGCAGGCTTTGAGGCGTGGCAATGACGACGGCCTCGACCCGGTCGTCATCAACCAGTTCGCGCCAATCCGCCACCGCGCGCCTGAACCCGTACTGCTTCCGATAGCGCTCCGCGGCCTCGGGCGAGGAGGCGGCGACCATTTCAAGCCGTGGCCGAAGCGTGGTGTCAAAGACCGCTCCCACTGCAGAAAACGCCACGGCATGGGCCTTGCCCATATAGCCCCCGCCAACGATTCCTATGCCTAGCTCGGACATGCCCAGGCCCTCTCGTTGCCTGTTGCAACCGGTTGCAAATCCCGTATCTTTTCTGTTCTTTCGCGCAAGTGGTCAACATCAGAATTGCAAGGGGGCCAGGCATGGCTGAGAGAACGGTGACGCTGACAGTGGCGCAGGCCATCGTACGCTTTCTTGAAAACCAGTTCATCGAGATTGACGGCACCGAATACCGGCTCTGCGGAGGCGGATTCGGCATTTTCGGCCACGGGAATGTCACTTGCCTTGGCGAAGCACTCGCTGACGTCAAGGACACGTTGCCGCTCTACCGCGGCCAGAACGAGCAAGGGATGGGGTTCGCGGCAGCGGGCTACGCAAAGGCGTGGCTGCGACGGCGTTTCATGTTCTGCACCGCATCCGCCGGACCTGGCACCGCGAACCTTCTCACCAGTGCCGCCCTGGCCCATGCCAACCGGCTGCCCGTCCTGATGTTGTGCGGAGACACGTTTCTGACACGGCTTCCGGACCCCGTGCTGCAGCAGGTCGAGCACTTCGGCAATCCCGCCTTCGGCCTGAATGACGCCTTCAAGACGGTGAGCCGGTACTGGGACCGGATCACGCATCCTGCGCAGGTCATCCAGTCGCTGCCGGCGGCTGTCGGCACGATGCTTGACCCGGCGGATTGCGGCCCCGCCTTCATCGCGCTGCCACAGGACACCCAGGGATGGACATATGACTATCCCGTTCAGCTTTTTGAACGACGCGTACACCGAATTCGGTCACAGCCTGCCGATTCTTCCGAGATCGCCAACGCGGCCGCGCTTCTCCAGGCCTCGAGGCGCCCGATGATCATCGCGGGCGGCGGCGTTCAGTATGGCGACGCCGTTGCCGAACTCACGGCATTTGCCAACGCAACCCGGATCCCCGTCGTGGAGACAATTGCCGGGCGCGCCAACCTCTTGAACGATGACCCGCTGAACATCGGTCCGATCGGCGTGACCGGATCCGACAGCGCAAATTCCATCGCCGAGATGGCCGACCTTGTACTGGCCGTCGGCACCCGGCTTCAGGACTTCACCACCGGGTCCTGGACCGCATTTGCGAAGGACGCCAAGTTCGTCGGCTTGAACGTGGCCCGGCACGATGCCGCCAAGCACCTTGCCGCAACCGTGATCGGCGACTGCAAGCGGACCCTTCCCGAACTTCAGTCCGCCGCAGAATACGTCGCGCCCGGCGAATGGACATCGCAGGCACAGGCCGAACGGGCCAAATGGAACGACTACGTCGTGAACAACACGCGTGTCGGAAACCGGCCAAACTCCTATGCGCAGGCCATCGGCATCGTGAATGGACTCTGCCACGAACGTGACAGGATCGTGGCGGCGGCAGGTGGCCTGCCCGCAGAGGTGACTGCAAACTGGAAGACGCTGGCCACCGGCACTGTTGATGTCGAGTTTGGCTTTTCCTGCATGGGATACGAGATCGCCGGCGCCTGGGGTGCACGCATTGCCCAGATGGAGCGCGAACCCGAACGCGACACGATCAGTTTCTGCGGCGACGGATCGTATCTGATGATGAACTCGGACATTTTCTCGTCTGTTCTGACGGAAAGGAAGCTGATAATCCTGGTCCTCGACAACGGCGGATTCGCGGTCATCAACAAGCTTCAGAACAACGTCGGGCAGGAGAGTTTCAACAACCTCTTTGCGGACACGCCCACTGCCACCAACCTGGTCGAAGTCGATTTCGAGGCACATGCACGCTCCATGGGCGCCGACGCGGAGACGGTCGAACACGCCAAGGATTTTGGCGAGGCATTCAAGCGGGCGCAGGCCAGTGACGGGACTTATGTCATCGTGATGAAGGTGGACGCCCACGAGGGCTGGACTACGGAAGGCCACACATGGTGGGAAGTCGGCACCCCCCATGTCACCGAGAATGCCAACGTCCGCGAAAAGCATCTCGAGGTCGAGGCGGCTCGTGCCCGCCAGCGAAAGGGCGTCTGATGGCGGATCTGCTGGACGGGATCCGTCAGAACAACTTCATCATCGTGGGGCGTGCCGGCATCGACTTCTTCACCGATGCAGGCATACAACTGGAAGATGCCGAACGAATGACGGTCGATCTCGGGGGAAGTTCGGCGAATATCGGCGCAGGAATCTGCAAGCTCGGTGGCAAGGCTGCCCTGGTGACGCGGACGTCTGACGATTCGATCGGAAGCTACTGCATCAATCGGCTGAGGCACTACGGGGTTGACACGACCCATGTCGCCAAGGTGGGCGGGGAATTCCGCAACTCGCTTGCAGTCTACGAGAGCGTGGTTGAAGGCCACCGGAACGTCATCTACAGAAACGGCGCAGCGGACTTCCAGATGGACAAGAGCGATGTCGAAGCCGTGGAATACGAGCGCTTCGGCGCACTCATCACTGCAGGCACGGTGTTTGCGGCGGAGCCGTCACGGTCCGCCACTTTCCGGGCGTTCGAACTTGCAAGGTCGGCCGGGCTACCGATCATATTTGACGTGGATTACCGCCCCTATTCCTGGCCGTCTCCTGAGGTCGCCGCCGACGTGCTGAGCCGTGCGGCTGAAGGATGCGACATGATCGTGGGGAATGACGAGGAATTCGGGTTCGTGGCAGGAGACTACGACAAGGGATTGGACAAGGCCCGGAGCCTGTCGGAGACTTCCGCTGAAATCGTGGTCTACAAGATGGGCCATGAAGGCGCGATCACCTTTGCGGGCGGCAAGGAAATCCGCACGGGGATCTATCCGGTCGACGCGCTGAAACCAACGGGTGCCGGAGACAGCTTCATGGCCGGCCTCATGACCTCGCTGGCCGACGGGCATGACCTGAAACCCGCGATTCTGCGGGGCTCCGCCTGCGCATCCATCACGGTCTCTCGTCCCGGATGCGCCCCGGCCCTGCCCGACACTCCGACGCTTGAAGCATTCCTGGCCGATCATCCTGGCCCGACTGAAGGATAACAACCATGCACATCGCCCCGTACGACAACCAGAACAAGCCCGTCGTCGATGCCGACAACACGACGGTGCCGCTCAACTACTTCAACATCGTCAAGCTGAAGGAGGGAGATGCGTTCGAATACGGTGTTCCGGGATACGAGACCTGCATCGTCCCTGCGACCGGCACCGTCGATGTCGTTGTCGAGGGTGCCAGGTTCGGCGCCCTTGGCGGGCGTGTCGAAGACGTCTGGGACGGCGAACCCGAAGGTGTCTATGTGCCCACTGGCGCAAGGGCGGAAATGGTCTGCAAGTCAGACAGCGCCGAGGTATTTGTCGCCGGCGCGAAGTTCGATGAAGCGCTTGAGCCATTTGCCGTACGTTCAGATGAACTCGACCTCGTGCAGTACGGCTCCGACGACACCAAGACGCATCGCAAGATCAAGCACATCCTTGGCCAGAAGCAGCACGGAAAGGTAGGCCGGCTGCTGGTAAGCGAACTCTTCACCGTAGGCTCCGGCGGCTGGTCGGGATTCCCGAGTCACAAGCACGACACTGACCGCCTGCCGGACGAGACACGCCACGACGAAACCTACAACTTCCGGTTCCGCCCGAAGCACGGCTCTGGCGTGCAAATGCTTCAGCGCGAGGACGGCAAGCCCGGGGACGCCTATCACATCGTCGACGGCTCCACGATCTGCCTTGACCGCGGGTACCACCCTTGCTGCGTTCTTCCGGGATACGAAATGTACTATTTCACCATCCTCGGCGGGCTCAGCCAGCGATCGCTCATACAGTATTTTCAACCCACACATGCCGATCAACTCGAAACGATCCCCGGCATCAAGGACATGATCGCCAAGTTCAAATGACGCTGGCGACGCTTTCGGACGTACTGCAACCGGCGCTCGCCGGCCATTACGCAGTCGCGGGCCTTGTGACGTTGGGCTGGGAAGACACGCGGGCCTATGTCGAGGCCGCGGAGATCGAGAATTGCCCCGTCATCCTGCAGGCGGGACCGTCCTGCCGGGCGCATACGCCGCTGCCGATTCTGGGTCGGATGTTTCGTCACCTAGCTGACGGAACGGACGTGCCTGTGGTCGCGCATCTCGACCACGGATACACCATGGACGAGTGCAAGGCGGCGCTGGATGCGGGCTTCACCTCCCTTATGTTTGACGGGTCCCGAAAGCCGCTGGCGCAGAACATCGACGAGACGGCAGCGGTCGCCGAACTGGCGCATGAAGCCGATATTTCCTGCGAGGGCGAAATCGGCTTCGTGGGATATGACCAGGGGGAAGCCTCAGCCGGCACCGATCCAGAAGAGGCAGCACAGTTTGCCCGCGAGACCGGCGTCGACGCGATGGCAGTCTCGGTTGGCAATGTGCATCTGCAACAGGACCAGTCCGGCGGGCTCGACGAGGCCCGCATTTCGGCGATCGAGGCATTGACGGACGTTCCCCTGGTGGTCCACGGCGGCTCTGGTGTCCCGTCAACTCAACGCAGGCGTCTCGCCCGCGTTTCCGCCATCTGCAAGTTCAACATCGGCACCGAGTTGCGCATGGCCTTCGGGCAGGCGCTTAGAGAATCCGTGAACCGCGATCCTGACCGGTTCGACCGGGTGCAGATCCTCAAGGACGTTGAAGCGCCGCTTGTCGCGGCAACGCGCAAGGTGCTGGCAACTCTCAAGGCGGGCTGATCCGTCCCGGCGCGCCTGCCGAATTGACATATCATCGAATTGAGTCAACCTGTTCAGGATCGCCGGTCAGAAAGGTCCGATCCGCCGAAACGACCAACTTGCTGAAAGGGAAGCCATGCTGAAAGGAATCGACCCCCGGCTGAACGCCGATGTCCTCTACGCGTTGCGGGCAATGGGTCACGGGGATGTCCTGATCATCTCGGACACGAATTTCCCCGCGGATTCGATCGCGCACAACACGACGCTGGGTGAACTCCTGCGCATGGACAACCTGACGGCGGCCGAAGCGGCCGAGGCCGTGCTGTCGGTTCTGCCTCTTGACACGTTCGTCGACGACTTCGCCGGGCGCATGGAGGTGGTCGATGCGCCGGACGAGGTGCCGCCCGTTCAAAAGGAGGTGCAGGCCGTCATCGACTCCTCGGAAGGCAAGCACCGCGCGTTTATCGGCATCGAGCGCTTTGCCTTCTACGACCTTGCCCGCGAAGCCTATGCCGTGATCCAGACCGGGGAGCGCCGATTCTACGGATGCTTCATGTTCCGCAAGGGCGTGATTCCGCCAGACGCGTGATGAACCATTGAGCGGGGAAATCGTGATCCTTGGCGTGTTCGTTGCAGACACGTCCTATCGCGCCGAGCGAATGCCCCGGATCGGCGAAACGATTCTCGGCAACAGCTTCGTCCTGGGTCCGGGCGGAAAAGGCTCGAACCAGGCGGTCGCGGCGGCGAAAGCGGGCGGAAGCGTGCATTTCGTGACCCGGCTTGGCAAGGATGCCTTCGCCGACATTGCCCTTGAGACTTGGAGGAACGCGGGAGTCACGCCGGTCGTCACCCAACACGAAGACAGTTACACGGGCGCAGCCTTCATCTTTGTCGACAAAAAGACCGGCGACAACGCGATCATCGTTTCTCCGGGAGCCGCGCGGGAAATTTCCGTGGAGGACATCGAGGCGCGCAGAAACCTGATCGAGGGAGCCGGCATCCTTGTCACCCAGCTTGAGCAGCCGATTGACGCGGCATTCAGGGCACTTGAGATCGCAAGAAGCGCCGCTGTCCGCACCATACTCAATCCGGCCCCGGCTGCGGACTTGCCGTCCGGCATGCTTGCGCTCTGCGATTTCGTCACTCCGAACGAATCCGAAGCCGAGGGAATCACCGGCATCCCGGTCGCCTCCGTCGAGGATGCCAACCTGGCCGCGGAAGCGCTTCTCACAGCCGGAGCGGGTGCAGCCATCATCACGCTTGGGGAAAGCGGGGCATTCTACAGGGATGCGTCCAAATCAGTCCACGTGCCTGCATTCGCCGCTGGTGAAGTTGTCGAGACCACTGGGGCCGGCGACGCATTCAACGGCGGGTTTGCAACCGCACTGGCTGAAGGGCGGGCGCCCGTCGACGCCGTTCGTTTCGCCTGCGCGGCGGCGGGCATCTCGGTCACGCGTCCCGGCACCGCACCGTCAATGCCGTCACGACTTGAAATCGACCAGTTGCTGGCCAGCGGCACATAAGGTGCACAGCGTCCAGACAAAACCTCAAACTCAACGGTGACAGTCCGCGGCGGATCGCAGTATTGCCGAATCCGCATGTTTCGACGGGCGCCGGGATTTGCCTGATTTTCCGAAAGGTGCTGTCGCGAAGTTCCGTATGTTCGCTGCTGGCGTGCACGTCCTATTCTGTCGTAGTGTCGCCATTCCCGGAGTTGTCATGACCTCACGCTACTTCGCCCCGACCGGAGGGCACCCGCCGCAGCACCAGTTGCTGACGGACCGCGCCATGTTCACGGAGGCGTACGCTGTCATTCCCAAGGGCACCATGCAGGACATCGTCACGAGTTGCCTGCCCTTCTGGACAGGCACGCGACTATGGGTTTTGTCGCGTCCGCTCAGCGGGTTTGCCGAAACTTTTTCCCAATACATCATGGAGGTCGCCCCAGGCGGTGGATCCGAAAGGCCGGAAACCGACTCCTGTGCAGAGGGAGTCATCTTTTTCGTTGGCGGCACAGCCGGGGTCGTCATCGAAGGGAAGGCGCACGCACTCGAGCCTGGGAGCTATGTCTACCTGCCACCGGACACGACGTGGACACTCAGGAACGATGGCGACACCCCATGCCACTTTCACTGGATCCGCAAGGCGTACGAACGCGTCGACGGTCTTTCCGACCCCGACGTCATCATCACCAACGAGCAGAAAATCACGCCGACACCGATGCCCGGAACGGACGGAAAGTGGACCACCACGCGATTCGTCGATCCTGAAGACATGCGCCATGACATGCACGTCAATATCGTGACTCTTGAACCCGGCGCAGTCATTCCCTTTGCCGAAACCCACGTCATGGAACACGGCCTCTACGTGCTCGAAGGCAAGGCCGTCTACCGGCTCAACCAGGACTGGGTCGAGGTGGAAGCCGGAGATTACATGTGGCTCCGCGCCTTCTGCCCGCAGGCATGTTACGCTGGCGGCCCTAGCCGCTTCCGGTACCTTCTTTACAAGGACGTCAACCGTCACATGGCGCTCAGACCTTTCGCCGACGCGCCCGACATGTGAGCACGCAGGGCGATTCGCATCCTTGTCGTAGAGCCAGTCCCGTTCACTTCCGCCGACAGCTGCGCCCCAGATCTTTCCAACAGGCTTGCGTTTCCCATTCCATTCCAGAATCGTGTCAACTGCCCCGGTTTCGCAAAGCAAGGGCACACACGGACTGAAGGGATGGCAAGAAATGTCAGGATCCGGTCTTCAATCTGATCATACGTCAAATTTGCGAAACGCTTCCGACCGACGCCCAAAGGGAGGGCCCGCCCGATTGGAGCGGGCCTTTGCCGTTCTCGCGAGCCGGATTGGCCGTGACCGTCCCGAACGACCTAGCCTTGTCCGTGGCCGCTCATTCCACCGGAAACTTCTTCGGTAGCCTCGTCGGCAAGGGACTCGGGCAAGACCAAATTCAGCACAATGGCGATCAAGGCCGCCGGCAGGATGCCCGATGCGGCAAGAATGCGCAGCGTGTCTGGCAGGTGCTGCAACGCGTTGGCCGACCCCGGCGCGACGTTCAGCACTTCGAGCTGCAGGCCGAGACCAACTGAAAGGGCAATTGCGAAGATCACCATGTTGCGGCGGTTCCAGACCACGTCGGAAAGCATGGAGACTCCCGCCGCGACCACCATCCCGAACATCACGATGACGCCGCCACCGAGCACCTCGATAGGTACCGTGCGGATCACGCCGCCAACCTTGGGGATCAGGCCGCAGATGACCAGGAAGATCGCGCCGATCGTCACGACATGGCGACTCATGACGCCTGTCATCGCGATCAGGCCGACATTCTGGCTAAACGAGGTGTTCGGCAGGCCGCCGAAAATCCCCGCGACCGCTGTGCCGAAGCCGTCGGCAAAGGTCGCACCTTGAATTTCCCTGTCGGTCGCCTGGCGGCCCGCACCACCCTTGGTGATCCCGGAGACATCACCGACGGTTTCGACCGCGGAAACAAAGGCCATCAGGCAGAAGCCGATGATCGCCGCGGCGGAGAACTCAAAGCCGTATTTGAAGGGCTGCGGCAAGGCAAAGGATGCAGCATTCGCCCACGAGCCGGCAATGTCACCCAAAGGCAGCTTTCCGACCCCGATGCAGTAGAAATATCCGACCAAGATGCCGATCAACACGGCAGAGACAGAGAGCATGCCGCGCGCAAAGAACTTCAGCCCAAGCGTAACGGCAACCACGATCAGCGCCGGAATCCAGCTCGACAGCGAACCGTAGCTCGCAGCGCCTGACGCCTTGGCCGGAACGCCGCCCGCTGCGTACTCGATGCCCACTTTAACGAGCGCGAGACCGATCATCATCACGACGAGACCCGTGACCAACGGCGGAAGCGCGAATCGGATCCTGCCTATCACGGTGCCCAAGAGCGCGTGAAAGAGACCGCCGATGAGTACGCCGCCGAACAAGGCGGCAAGCCCGTCAACGCCCTTTCCGGCAACGAGGGGGATCATGATCGGGATAAAGGCGAACGACGTGCCCTGCACGATCGGCAATGCCGCTCCCACCGGTCCGATCGTCACGGTCTGCAGCAGCGTTGCAAGGCCCGCGAACAGCATGGACATCTGGATCAGGTACAGGAGTTCCGGAAAATCCGGGCTGTTCGAGCCAAATCCGAAGCCCGCCGCGCCTGCGACGATGATCGCAGGCGTGACGTTCGAGACGAACATCGCCAGCACATGCTGAATCCCCAATGGAACGGCGCGATGCAGCGCCGGAGTGTAGTTTGGGTCGCGGAGTTGCTCCGGTGTCCCGATCAATGAATGGGCCATGAATGTCCCCTCCCTGTCATGAAACCCGTGCCAACCCAGCACTGTCACCGTCCTGTCCTGGCTCGACGAGATACGGGGGATCCAACAGCCGTTCCTCGAGGTTCGGAGTGCCCCCAATCCGATCCACGACCGCAAAAAGGCCCGGCTCATGGAGGGGCGTCAAAACCCCATGCCATGTTCCACGATGGAAGTTCACGCCTTGACCGGGCGCGGCGATGAAGGCGCACGGCGTACCCGGCACACCACCTTCGTCCGGCGCGACCACGACCAGAAAGGGGTGACCGGACATCGACACAAAGGCCTGGCTGCCGTCCGGATGTCGTTCGACCAGGGCAATCTCCACTGGCCATGCGACAGGCTCTCCCCGGAAGACGCTGATGCCTGCACGCCCATCCGTTCCAAAGTCGAGGCACGCACGGTCGTGGAACCGGCCGCAACGACCGCGATTGATGATTCTGTCGGGATCGCCTCTGGCTTCGAGAACATCGCCGAACGGAGCAAAGGTCTCTGCCGTGAGGGGACTTGCCACGAGCGTCCTGCTCATGCGCCGAGCCTCTCCTGGAGCCTGAGCTCCACGATCCGTTCGACCTGCCGACAGGCTTCCGCGAATTCGGCGTCCCGGTCGTTGTCAATGCGACGACGGAATGCCTCCATGATAGATGCCTTGGTGTTGTCACGGACGGCGATTATGAAGGGAAATCCGAACTTGGAAGTGTAATCGTCGTTCAATTTCGTGAACGTCGCTCGCTCCTTGTCGGTCAGCGCATCGAGACCGGCCGAGGCCTGCTCGGCAGTCGACTCGTCCGTCAACCGCTTGGCTTGGGCCAGCTTGCCAGCAAGGTCTGGATGCGCAGCCAGCACTTCAAGGCGCCTATCTCTGGGCGCAGTGCGGAAAATGCGAACCAGCGCGGCATGAACGCCGACTGCGCTGTCATGCATCGGCCCAAGTTCGAGCGCATGTGCATCCTCGGCAATCCA
>JAJDVJ010000068.1 GCA_022826205.1 Silicimonas sp.
GTCACGGGCGCGACGAGCGGGATCGGGGCGGCGACGGTCCGCGCTCTCACTGCCGAAAGGTTTGAAGTGCTGGCCGTCGCGCGCCGCGGTGACCGCCTTGCGGATCTGCAGAACGAGACCGGTGCCCAGATCCTTGTCGGCGACGTTCGCGATATCGCGGCACTGACGCCCGGAATCGAGCGATTTGCGCCCGACATCCTGATAAACAACGCCGGTGTCGGACATGGCATCGACGGGCTTGCGGGCATCGGTCCGGAAGTGTTGCAAGAGGCGATGGACATCAACGTCACCTCCTTGGCGCAACTGACCGCTGCAGCGCTTCCGGGCATGATTGAGAGCGGGCGTGGCCACATCGTCAACATCGGCTCAATCGCCGGGCTGCACACGCTGGTCTCGGCGCTCTACGGGGCAACCAAGGCCGCGGTCCACATGTTCAGCCAGAACCTGCGCTTCGAACTGATCGGAACCGGCGTACGCGTGACCGAGATCTGCCCAGGACGTGTGGCGAGCGAATTCTATCAGGCCGCGGAAGGTGACCGCGAGCGGCTGGACCGGATCGGCGCTCCCGGGATCAGGGCCCTTGACCCGGAGGATGTCGCGGACGCGATCCTCTACGCGATCGGCGCCCCGCCACACGTCAATGTCACGACACTTGAAATCCTGCCGACGGATCAGGCCGTCGGCGGCGTGCGGGTGGCCAACTGAGATGGACAGGCTGACCGGAAAGATCGCGTTGGTCACCGGCGCCGGGAACGGGATCGGAAAAGCCACCGCGCTGGCGCTGTCGCGGGAAGGCGCCGGGCTGATCCTTGCGGATTGCCAGCTGGGCCATGCCGGCGAGGTCGCCGCCGAGATCGAGCGGGCAGGCGGCAAGGCGCTCGCGGTTCAGGTCGATGTCAGCGACGAGGCGGCGGTCGACGCTGCCGTGCGCAGCGGGCTGGCCCGCTTCCGACAGATCGATGTCCTGGTGAACTCGGCTGGCGGCGGGTCGACGAAAGATGGTCCGGTGACCGAGCTCGATCTCGATGAATTCTGGCGCACCATTCGCGTAGATCTCTTCGGAACCCTTCTGACTTGCCGACGGGTGATCCCTGAAATGGTGACATCGGGCGGCGGCTCGATCATCAACATTTCCAGCTTGCGGGCGATTATCGGGACTCATGGCGCCGACGCCTATACGGCATCGAAAGGCGGCGTGCTGACCATGAGCCGCGCGATGGCCATGCAGTGGGCCAAGCATAACGTGCGGGTCAACGTTCTTGCGCCCGGGGTCGTGCTGACCGAACGTGTAGCCGCCTTCATCAGGCCGGACAACCCGATCTACCAGAAGTCACTGCTTGGTCCGTCGGAGCCGGAAGATGTCGCCTATCTGGCGCTGTTTCTGGCGTCGGACGAGGCCCGCAAAATCACCGGAACGGTCATGCGCGTTGATGGCGGCGCCAGCATTTACTGAGGAGGATTCCAGATGAAACGAAGCACGGACCGCATTCTGACCAGCCATGTCGGAAGTCTTCCAAGACCGCACGACCTGCTCGACATGTTCAAGGCCAAGTTCGCCGGCGAGACCGTTGACGAGGCAAAGTTCGACGAAAAGGTTGCCAATGCCGTTGACCGGATGGTTGCGGCACAGGTCGACGCCGGAATTGACGTTGTGGCTGATGGCGAGATGTCAAAGCCCGGCCACGCGATCTACATCGAGGAACGTCTGACCGGCTTTGAGCAGCGCCCCGGCCACGACACCGGCTATTATGCCGAAGAAAAGGCCGCATTTCCCGAGTATTACGACGACTATTTCTCGCGCGCCCATCTGGGCGGCGCAATCGCGCCCGCGCATCCGGTCTGCTGTGTCGGACCGGTGAGCTATGTCGGTCATCATGCATTGCAAATGGATTTGGCCAACCTGCGCGCGGCCTGCACGAAGCACGGAGTTGAAGAGGCGTTCATGCCCAGCGCCGCTGTCACCGGCGTCGGGTTCAACGAATACTACGCCAGCCAGGAAGAATACATGTATGCCGTCGCCGATGCGCTGGCCGAAGAATACAATGCGATCATTGATGCCGGTTTTTTGCTGCAGGTCGATGATCCCTTCCTGCCGAATGTTTACATGGACAAGTCGCTCGACGAAGAGGAGCGGCTCGAAAAGGCGAACCTGTTCGTCGAGGCCGTCAACCACTCGATCAGGGGGATCCCGCAGGAAAGGATTCGATACCACACTTGCTATGGCATCAATCAGGGCCCGCGAATCTACGAGCCCGACCTTCCGATGATGGTGAACGAAGTGTTGAAGGTGAACGCCGCGGCCTATTCGTTCGAGGCCGGGAACCCGCGGCATGAGCATGAGTATCACTTGTGGGAACATGTCGATCTGCCCGAAGGCAAGCTGCTGATGCCCGGTGTTATTACCCATGCCTCCAGCGTTGTTGAGCATCCCGAATACATTGCCGAGCGCATCGTCCGGTTTGCGGATCGCGTTGGCCGTGAAAATGTGATCGCGTCAGCCGATTGCGGGTTTTCCAGTCAGGCGATCTACAAGACGGAAGTCGAGAACCGCGTTGTCTGGGCAAAGCTCAAGTCGCTGTCCGAAGGGGCCGCCCGGGCAAGCGAGCTGCTCTGGGGGCAGGCCGACCGCCAGGGGGTGTCCTGAAGGCACGGAATGGCTCTGGCGGCCGCTGCCAGAGCCATGGCGAAGTCGCGCGGCGCCGGAACGGTGCTTGACCTGCCTGTCGCGGTCAGCCGACGTCGCGCTGGAGTCAGGAGAGGGAACTCATGAGAGTCGTGGTCATCACTGGTGGAAACAAGGGACTTGGTTTGGCGCAGACCAAACGGTTCCTCGATGACGGATGGCAGGTCCATGTCGTTGCCCGAACCTCCGGCGATCTGGATCGCCTAGGTGATGGGGACTTCGTGTTCCATCCGGCTGACTTGACCGACTGGCGCAACACCGGTTGGCTGGATCGGGTGAACGAGGCGGCGGGCGGGATTGGCGCGCTAGTGAACAATGCCGGCATGCATCTCAAGAAGCCCGTTTGGGAGGTCACGCCCGATGAGCTTGAACGGCGGTTGGATCTGAACGTGAAGGCGGTCTTTCGCGCATGTGGACGGTTTGTCGAGCTGAACCGGGAGCGGGGAGCGGGTGCCATTGTCAATATCTCTTCGATGGGCGGGTTGATGGCCTTGCCTGGAGCTGCCGCCTATGTGACCTCGAAAACGGCGGTCATCGGCCTCACGCGGTCGGTTGCCGTTGACGCTGCAGTCTATGGAATTCGCTGCAACGCTGTCTGTCCGGGCTTCATCGATACCGACATGACGCGGGCAGTTCTGGAAAGGGACCCCGCAAGGCGCGCGAAGATCGAGACCCGGATTCCGGGCGGCAGGTTTGGCACTCCCGAGGATGTTGCCGACGCGGTGTTCTTTCTGGCCAGCGACCGGTCGTCATATGTCAACGGGGTCGAACTTCCTGTGGATGGCGGATATTTCATAGGGTTCTAGCCTATGCGCTACACCAAGTCCCTTCTGGCCGAGGCGCGCAGGATTGAAATCGTAGCGGCCGAGATGCCGGAGGAGATCGCGGACGACGCAATCCGGCTGCGTCTTGCCACGGCCAGCATTTGCGGCACTGACATGCATTACTTCCGACATTTCGCGAATGCCGGTTTCCAACTCGACCATCCGGTATGCCTTGGCCACGAGGCATGCGCCTATGTTGAAGACGCGAATGGTCACCCATTCGCGAAAGGGGCACTGGTGGCCATTAACCCCGTCATCGAATGTGGCGCGTGCGAAAGATGCGCGGCGGGTGACATCAACATGTGCGCCGGAAAGAAATTTCCTGGGTCGGCGACCACGAAGCCGCATATCGACGGGTTTTTTCGCCAGTATTTCGACTTTCCTGCGCGCTGCTGCCGAATGGTCGATCAGGCGGTACGCCCGAACCATCTGACATTTGCGGAACCACTCGCCTGCGCGATGCATTCGGTGAATGTCGCGGGGATCACGTCCGGTCAGAGGGTGCTGATCACGGGATGCGGCCCGATGGGGCTTTTGGCCACCATCGCCGCTACCGCCCGCGGCGCGGAGGTAGAGGTCACGGACCTGAAGCCCGCCTGCATCGCGGCCGCGGTGGCGGTCGGCGCAACTCGTGGCTATGTGATCGGTCAATGGGACCCGCCGTCGAACGGCTATGACACGGTGATCGAGGCCTCAGGCAGCCCGCACGCGTTCAATCAGGCGCTGGACGCGGTCAGAAAGCAGGGCACCATTGGCGTTCTTTCACTTATCCAGCCGACCGCGGTGCCGATAAACCTGCATCTCAACGCGCTGAAAGAACTCCGGTCGGTCGGATCGATCCTTTTTACCTGCGAATTTGACGAAGCTGTCGATCTGATCGAAAGCGGCACAGTCGAATTTGAGACGATCACGGCCCGTCGTTTCGCGATCAGCGAAACTCAGGCGGCCTGCGAACTGGTGGCTGAGGGGCATGCCGTCGGGAAAGTGCTCATTCAACCGGAATGAGGCGCATTGCGACTGCGTTGAGGCACCGCAACGCCCACCGGACGGAGGCAGCGTCTGCATCGCATGACGCGCTCGGCCCGGCGAGTGATCCGACATGAACGCACTGCGCGACAGGGTGGAACGCAAGAATGCAATCTTGCCTTGGCCGGTCCTCAATGAGGCGGGCCACCGTCGATCCGTGGTCGACGATGGTTCGTGCCCGGTCAAAGCACGACCTTGCCACCTCGATTGATCTTGACGCGGCGGACGATCTCCTCGTCCCGCTTCACCTTGAACTCGTCGGGACTCCGGCTGGTCCAATCGTAAAAGCCTTCACCCGATTTCATCCCGATCTTGCCATCTTCATAAAGCTGACCAACCGGTGTTTCCGACGGCGCGGTCGCATTGCAGAGATCGGCCCAAACGGCCTTGGCGGCGGGCGAGTTCATCAGGTCGAGCCCTGCGAGATCGGCATGTTCAAGCGAACCCATGGCCGGCAGCCGCGAGGCGTATCCGACCTTCAGAATCGTGTCGCAGGCCTCGGGCGTCACCAGACCCTTGCCGACCAGCGATGAAAACTCGCGCAGGACGGCATGCTGAATTCGCGCCCAGAGAAACCCCGGAATGTCCGGGCAGAGAACCGGAGTCTTTCCCGTTTCTTCCAGCAGGCGCGTCACAAGCGCGGTCGCCGCGACGCGCGTTTGCGCACCTGGAACGACTTCCACGAGTTCGACCAGATGCGCGGGCTGAGCGTTATGCGCGATGCAGAACTGTTCGGGTTGGGCCTAAGCTGACTGGATTTCGGTCGCCGATAGAGCAGAGGTGGTGGAGGATGTCACCGCATCGTCAGGCGCATGCTGCTCGGCGCGCTGAAGCACGTCCTGCTTGATCGCGATGTCCTCGACCGCGGCCTCGATCACGAAGCCCGCGCCCGCCACCGCGCAGGCCATGTCGGATTCGGTCGAAATCCTCGCCAGAACCCTGTCACGGTCGCCCACGTCTGCCAGCCCTTGGGCAACGAGAATGTCGAAACGCGCACGGGCGCGTTCCATCGCCACCGGCAGCGCCTCTTCCCTGCGCCCCCAGATCCGCGCCGTGGCCCGCCAAGTGCCAGCGAAAGCGCGATATACGATCCCATCGTTCCGGGGCCGAAGACGGCGCAGACCGGTAGTGCTTTCATCATGGCAGCACTCTGGATGTCATCATGTTTCCGGGGAGTGCTGTGCCGGATTCAACCGGTATAATGCCAGCCATCACCGCGCTTGTCCGCCAGGCCTTTGCTGGCCATGTCTTTCAGGCTTGCATCGATTGACACCAGAGCACGCCACTCATGCACCTTGTCCTGGTCGTCACAGCACTTGTCGCGAAGGGTCGCGAAGCTGATGCCTGGATTTTCCTTCAGGTGACGCACCATCGACTCCTCGACCTTGTTGACGCGCGCCCGGCAGTCCTCGACCAGCTCCTGCGTTTCGGCGGCAGACTTGGCGTCGTCATGGGCCAGAAACACGCTCTGAACGTCGCGTTCTTTCAGAAAGCGCTCGATCTTGTCGAACGTGTCGCGCATGACATTCGGATCTTCGTAGAGATAGAGCACAGGGTTGAAGACCGGCAGAAGCGGGTCGGCGATGACTAGCGTTCTGGTCGAACGTTCAAAAAACCCGACTTCCGCCATCGAATGGCCCATCATCTCGACCACTTCCAGTTCAATCCCGCCGCCCAAGTCAATCACGTCGCCTTCTGCGACGAACGTGTCGATCGGGCCCTCGGTCGGTCCCATCCAGTCGAGGTATTCCGCGTTCAGATCAAAATGTTCGCCCTCGGGGAAGGCATGCACAATTGTCTTGGCGTTCAACATGTTGTCGGCCACGCGATCCGCACGGTTCCTGTGCCCCATGATTGTGGCGCCGGTTTCCGCCTTGAGCCAGCCATTGTTGCCGACATGATCCATGTGTTCATGCGTCAGCAGCAGAAAATCCAGATCCCGGCGTTCGATATCCAGTTCGCCGAAAGCCTGCTTCAGAGCGTCAAGCCCGCCATAGAGGCCACTGTCAATAAGCGCGATCCTTTCGCTTCCCCGCACGAAGAAAACACGGGTTGCGGTTTTGCCTTCATGGTCGCCGGGCAGACCCATTGAAACGACCGAGAAGGGTCCGGATTGATGGCTGATCACGGATTTTGTCATGTCATTTTGATCCTCTATCGGCCCTTAAACTCAGGATCACGCTTGTTCATGAAGGCATCGATGCCCTCCTTGCCGTCTTCGGTGGCGAAAAGCGCACCAAGAACGCGCTGTTCCAGAGTGAGGCCCGCGGACATTGCGGCATCAAGCCCGTCATCGACCACGCGCTTGGCTTCTCTCAGCGCGATGGGCGCCATGGTGGACAGCCTTTCGGCAAAGTCCATCACGCGCGGCATCAACGCATCCGGGGCGCAGGCTTCCAGCGCGATCCCAAGCGCGACAGCTTCGTCGGCCGGGATCATGCGGCCGCTCATGAGGATGTCCTTGGCCCGCATCGGTCCGACCAGTCGTGGCAGGCGCTGCGTGCCGCCGCCACCCGGCAAGAGGCCAAGCTTGATTTCGGGAAGCCCGATCTTGGCCTTCTCGTTCATGAAGATGAAATCGCAGCACAGCGCCAATTCCATGCCGCCTCCCAGCGCATAGCCGTTCACGGCGCAGATCGTGACTTGCGGCAGGTTGGCGATGGCGTCGAATGTCTGCCGGGAACGGCGCTGGAAACCGTCGAACTCGGTTTGTCCGCAGCCATGATATCCCGCGATATCGGCACCGGCGACAAAC
>JAJDVJ010000158.1 GCA_022826205.1 Silicimonas sp.
AAGTTCACGGCGGAGCTGATCGCGCCGATCGCGATGGAGAAGGGCCTGCGCTTCGCCATCCGGGAGGGCGGGCGGACCGTCGGCTCCGGGGTCGTCTCCAACATCCTCGACTGACCAGGGGCGCGAATACGGGCCGGCGCAGGCCGGCTCGGCCCGGAAAGAGTTCGAAGTGGAGTCACAGGCTCCACCTCTCAACGAAAGGACAAGACAATGGCAGTTGCCAGCCAGAACATCCGGATCCGCCTCAAGGCGTTCGATTACCGCGTGCTTGATGCATCGACGCAGGAAATCGTGAACACGGCCAAGCGCACCGGCGCCACCGTTCGCGGCCCGATTCCGATGCCGAACCGGATCGAGAAGTTTACGGTGCTTCGTGGTCCGCATGTTGACAAGAAATCACGGGATCAGTTCGAGATCAGGACGCACAAGCGCCTTCTCGACATTGTCGATCCGACGCCCCAGACGGTGGACGCGCTCATGAAGCTCGACCTCGCGGCGGGCGTGGACGTCCAGATTTCCGTATAGGGAGGGCGATCAGATGTTGCGCTCCGGTGTAATTGCAAAAAAGGTCGGCATGACCCGGCTCTTCATGGATGACGGAAAGCAGGTTCCGGTGACCGTGCTCCAGTTGGACAAGCTCCAGGTGGTTGCGCAGCGCACGCCCGAACGGGATGGCTATGCGGCCGTTCAGCTAGGGGCCGGTGCGGTCAAGGCCAAGCGTACCTCGCAGGCCATGCGAGGCCACTTCGCCGCTGCAAAGGTTGAGCCCAAGCGGAAGATCGCGGAATTCCGCGTCGATCCGGAAAACCTGATCGAAGTGGGCGAGGAGATTACGGCGAACCACTATTTCGAAGGCCAGTTCGTTGACGTGAGCGGCACGTCGATCGGCAAGGGCTTTGCCGGCGCCATGAAGCGTCACAACTTTCGCGGTCTGCGTGCTTCGCACGGGGTCTCGATCAGTCATCGGTCCCATGGCTCGACCGGCCAGTGCCAGGATCCTGGACGCGTGTTCAAGGGCAAGAAGATGGCCGGCCACATGGGAGCCGTGCGCGTGACCACGCAGAATCTCCAGGTTGTCCGCACGGATGCTGATCGTGGCCTGATCATGGTCAAGGGCGCGGTTCCGGGATCCAAGGGAGGATGGGTCACCATAAGCGATGCCGTCAAGAAGCCGGCTCCGGACAACGTGATACTCCCCGCCGCGCTCAAGTCGGACGCGGCGGCTGCCGCAAGGGTCGCCGAGGAGGCTGCCGAAACCGCCGCAGCCGAGGCAGAAGCTGCTGCGGTAGGTGCGGCAGAGGCTGAACAGGCGGCCCTCGACGCGGCTGAAGCCAAAGAGGCGAAAGTGGACAAGGTGGCGCTCGCCGAGGTCGCTGAAGCCGAGACCGCCGGCTCCGGCGACGCGCAACGGAAGGACCGTGAGGAATGAAACTCGACGTGATCAAGCTCGACGGCAAGAAAGCCGGGTCGGTCGAACTCGGAGAGGAGATATTCGGTCTCGAACCCCGAGCCGACATCCTGCACCGAGTCGTCCGCTGGCAAAGGAACAAGGCACAGGCCGGCACCCACAAGGTAAAGACCCGATCCGAAACCAGCTACGCCAGGCAAAAGATCTATCGCCAGAAAGGCACGGGCGGGGCGCGCCACGGCGACCGGAACGCGCCCATCTTCCGCAAGGGCGGCATCTACAAGGGCCCCACGCCGCGCAGCCACGCCCACAAGCTGCCCAAGAAGTTCCGGAAGCTCGGCCTTCGCCACGCGCTTTCATCAAAGGCCGCGACCGGGGACCTCGTCATTCTGGACGCGGCGACCGCGAAGGAGCCCAAGGCAGGGATCCTCGCCAAGAAGGTCCGCGAACTAGGATGGCGGCGCGCGCTGATCATTGACGGTGCCGAAGTGGACCAGAACTTTGCGCTTGCCGCCTCCAACCTGCCCGATGTCGACGTGCTGCCGTCCATGGGCGCCAATGTCTATGACATCCTGAGAAGTGACACGCTTGTGATCACGAAGGCGGGTGTCGAAGCCTTGGAGGCCCGACTGAAATGAGCGCAACAACAGAACAGTACGACGTGATCCGCAAGCCGGTCATCACCGAGAAGTCGACCATGGCGTCCGAGAACGGTGCCGTCGTGTTCGAAGTGGCGATGAACAGCACAAAGCCCCAGATCAAGGAGGCCGTCGAAGGTCTTTTTGGCGTGAAAGTGAAGGCGGTGAACACGATCATCACGAAGGGAAAGTCCAAGCGGTTCCGCGGCACCAGCGGTCGCCGCAAGGATGTGAAAAAGGCTTACGTGACGCTTGAAGAAGGCAACACGATAGACGTAACCACCGGGCTTTGATAGAAAGCCGCGAATGCACGGCCCCCATGAAGGGGGCCGAGCTTGTTTGAAACCGGGTCGCTGACCCACGGCAGACGGAAGACAGGAAGCATGGCACTCAAGTCGTACAAGCCAACGACGCCTGGCCAGCGAGGGCTGGTGCTGATCGACCGCTCGGAGCTTTGGAGCGGCCGGCCGGTCAAGGCCCTGACAGAGGGCTTGGCAAAGAAGGCTGGTCGGAACAATGCCGGACGGATCACGATGCGGCGTCGCGGCGGGGGCGCAAAGCGCCTCTATCGCATTATCGATTTCAAGCGAACCAAGCGCGACATGGAGGCAACTGTGGTCCGGATCGAGTACGATCCGAACCGAACGGCCTTTGTCGCGCTGATCGAGTACACGGATGGCGAGCAGGCCTACATCATCGCGCCGCAGAGACTCGATGTCGGAGACACGGTCGTCTCAGGCAACAAGGTGGACGTGAAGCCCGGCAATACAATGCCGTTCACGGGCATGCCTATCGGCACCATCGTCCACAATATCGAGCTCAAGCCGGGCAAGGGCGGGCAGATTGCCCGGGCCGCCGGTTCGTATGCACAGTTCGTGGGTCGTGACGGAGGCTATGCGCAGATCAGGCTCTCCTCGGGAGAGCTCCGCATGGTGCGCCAGGAATGCGTGGCGACGGTTGGTGCGGTCTCCAACCCGGACAATTCGAACACGAATCTGGGCAAGGCGGGCCGCAACCGGAACCTGGGCAAGCGGCCAAGCGTCCGCGGCGTGGTCATGAACCCGGTCGATCACCCGCACGGCGGCGGAGAAGGCCGGACTTCGGGCGGACGTCACCCGGTCAGCCCGTGGGGCAAGCCGACCAAGGGTGCCCGCACCCGCAACAAGAACAAGGCGTCGTCGAAGCTGATCCTGCGATCGCGTCACGCCCGGAAGAAGAGGCGCTAGCACATGAGCCGTTCAGTTTGGAAAGGGCCTTTCGTTGACAGCCATGTCCTCAAGAAAGCCGAAAGGTCACGGGAGTCGGGACGGAACGAGGTCATCAAGATCTGGTCTCGTCGCTCGACCATCCTGCCGCAATTCGTCGGACTGACATTTGGGGTGTACAATGGCCGGAAGCACATTCCGGTTCTGGTGACCGAAGAGATGATTGGCCAGAAATTCGGCGAGTATTCCCCGACGCGAACATATTATGGTCACGCTGCCGACAAGAAGGCGAAGAGGAGTTAGGCCATGGGCAAGGGCAGGAACCCGCGCCGCGTGGCGGACAACGAGGCGATGGCGAGGACACGAATGCTTCGGACGTCACCTCAGAAACTGAATCTGGTCGCAGCCATGATCCGAGGCAAGAAAGTCGAGAAGGCCATGTCTGAGCTCGCTTTCTCGAAGCGCCGGATTGCAATCGATGTAAGGAAATGCCTTCAGGCGGCAGTTGCCAATGCGGAGAACAACCACAGCCTTGACGTGGATGAACTGGTCGTGGCCGAAGCGTATGTGGGAAAGAACCTAGTGATGAAGCGTGGCCGCCCGCGGGCACGCGGTCGCTTCGGACGGATCAAGAAGCCGTTCTCCGAGCTAACCATCAAGGTCCGCCAGGTTGAGGAGCAAGCGTAATGGGCCAGAAAGTCAATCCGATCGGAATGCGCCTGCAGATCAACCGAACTTGGGATAGTCGCTGGTACGCGAACACCAAGGAATACGGAGATTTGCTGCTGGAGGACGTCGAGATTCGCGCGTTCATCAAGGAGGAGTGCAAGCAGGCGGGCGTGTCGCGCGTCATCATAGAGCGACCGCACAAGAAGTGCCGCGTAACCGTCCACACGGCACGGCCGGGCGTCATCATCGGCAAGAAGGGTGCGGACATCGAATCGCTGCGCCGCAAGCTCGCAGGCATGACGGAAAGCGAATTGCACCTGAACGTAGTCGAGGTTCGCAAGCCTGAACTGGATGCGCAGCTCGTGGCCGAGTCGATCGCCCAGCAGCTTGAACGCCGGGTATCGTTCCGCCGAGCCATGAAGCGGGGCGTGCAGAACGCAATGCGCATGGGTGCGTTAGGCATTCGCGTGAACGTTGCCGGCCGTCTGGGCGGCGCGGAAATCGCGCGGACGGAATGGTACCGGGAAGGCCGGGTGCCGCTGCACACCCTTCGCGCGGACGTCGACTATGCGCTGGCGGACGCGCCGACCCCCTACGGCATCATTGGGGTCAAGGTCTGGATCTTCAAGGGCGAGATCATGGAACATGACCCGCAGGCACGCGACCGGCGTCATCAGGAACTGCAGGACGGTCCCGCACCACGCGGTGCAGCCCGTGGTCGCAACTAGGGAGCCGGAAATATGCTGCAGCCAAAGCGCACAAAATTCCGTAAGATGCACAAGGGCCGCATTCATGGCGAGGCCAAGGGTGGTTCGGACTTGAATTTCGGCTCCTACGGCCTCAAGGCGATCGAGCCGGAGCGGGTCACTTCAAGGCAGATCGAAGCAGCCCGAAGGGCAATGACGCGCCATATGAAACGTCAAGGCCGCGTCTGGATTCGCATTTTCCCGGATACGCCGATTTCGGCCAAGCCGATCGAGGTCCGGATGGGAAAGGGCAAGGGTTCGATCGACCGTTGGGCGGCAAAGGTGAAGCCTGGCCGCATCTTGTTCGAGATCGACGGCGTGAATGACATAGTCGCCCGAGAGGCCCTGCGGCTTGCCGCAATGAAGCTTCCGGTCAAGACCCGTACTGTCGTTCGCGAGGACTGGTAGCTCACGACCGTCCGGTCGCTTCCGAATTCAGGGATGATCAGGAGCCCTGCCTGCCTGGCCCGAACCGATGCTCGGGGTGGCGGCGTGTCCCGGGACGCCTTGGCTGAATCCTGGGCGATCGGATTGCGATGCGCGGCAGTGAGGCCGTTCTCGCCATGTCCCGTCCGTCGCGCTATTAAATCTTCATGACTACCCGTTCCCTGTTTGCCACCCGAGTCTATCATGCCCGGCTTCCGGACGAGATTGACATCCAGGAACTGGAGGCTTCCTGCCGTTCCATCGCCGAGGACGACGAGGCCGGGCAGCGCTGGTGCGAGGAAAACGGATTTCCTGGCTACACGAGCTACTCCAGCCTCGCGGATCTTCCTTGGCGTTTCCCGATCTTCGAGCAGGTTCGGAAAGCGCTGGACCGGCATGTTGCGGAATTTGCAGGAGAACTGGCGTTTGATCTCGATGGCAGGCCGCTTGGCCTCGAGGATCTTTGGATCAACATCCTCCCGGAAGGTGGAATCCACACGTCTCACATTCATCCTCAGAGCGTGATCAGCGGAACGACCTATGTTGCAGTGCCGACAGGCAGCGCGGCTCTCAAGCTCGAGGATCCGAGACTTGCGATGATGATGGCGGCACCTCCGCGGAAGAAACATGCGGCGGAGGAGCTCCAGCAGTTCGTCTATGTTCAGCCGGTTGCCGGCGACGTGCTTCTCTGGGAAAGCTGGCTCAGGCACGAAGTGCCGATGAATCTCGCGGAAGACGACAGGATCAGTGTCAGTTTCAACTACCGTTGGGACACGTAGCGGCGGGCAAATGGCGTGAAAGCGCCTCTTGAAGCTCCATGGCGGAAATCTGGCACGAAAAGGCTTGCAATGTGCCGGGAACCACCCTAAACGGCGGGCTTCACCTGTTGATCTCCACCGGACACAAGGGGTGACGCGAAAGCGGCCTCCCGGTGATGTTGAAAGGATGTTCGGCGATGGACGCCAATGAACTGCGGGAAAAAACTCCCGACCAGCTTCGTGACGAGTTGGCAAGCCTCAAGAAGGAGGCATTCAACCTCCGGTTCCAGCAGGCGACCAGCCAGCTGGAAAACACGGCCCGCATGCGCAAGGTCCGCCGGGACGCTGCGCGCGTCAAGACTGTCCTGAGAGAGAAGGCCGCTGCAGCGGCGGTGACGGAGGCCGGATAGATGCCAAAGAGAATTCTTCAAGGTGTCGTGATCTCTGACGCGAATGCACAGACCGTCACGGTCAATGTCGAGCGCCGCTTCAAGCATCCGCTCCTGCAGAAGACCGTGCGTCGGTCCAAGAAGTACCGTGCGCATGATGCCGCGGACACGTTCAAGGTTGGAGATGTCGTGCGCATTCAGGAATGCGCGCCGCGTTCAAAGACCAAGCGATGGGAAGTGATCGCGGAATAGCGTTCGCATTCCCGTTTTGATCGAAACCCTGGGGCCGCGTCCCCAAAGGTCGGGAGGAACCACATGATCCAGATGCAGACCAGCCTGGATGTTGCTGACAACAGCGGCGCACGTCGCGTTCAGTGCATCAAGGTTCTCGGCGGTTCCAAGCGAAAATACGCGTCCGTGGGCGACGTCATCGTCGTTTCGGTAAAGGAAGCCATTCCGCGCGGTCGCGTCAAGAAAGGCGATGTCCGCAGGGCGGTCGTCGTGCGCACCGCCAAGGAAGTGCGGCGTGATGACGGCACGGCCATCCGTTTTGACCGGAATGCCGCCGTGATCATCAACAACAACAACGAGCCGATCGGCACTCGGATCTTCGGGCCGGTCGTGCGGGAGCTTCGGGCGAAGAACTTCATGAAGATCATTTCGCTGGCTCCGGAGGTGCTCTGACATGGCTGCGAAACTGAAGAAAGGCGACCGGGTCGTGGTGCTTGCCGGGAAGGACAAGGGCAGGGAGGGCGAAATCTCCCAGGTGCTGCCCAAGCAAGGCAAGGCCGTGATCAGCGGGCTGAACATTGCCATCCGGCACCAGCGGCAGACCCAGACCGATCAGGGCGGACGCCAGCCGAAGGCAATGCCGATCGACCTCTCGAACCTGGCGCTGCTTGACGGCAACGGCAAACCCACCCGGGTCGGGTTCAGGTTCGAGGACGGCAAGAAGGTCCGCTTTGCCAAGACAACGGGGGAGGCAGTCTGATGCTAGACGCAGCCAGCTACACTCCACGTCTCAAGGCGCACTACAGCGAGACAGTGCGGGCCGCCCTGAAGGAAGAGTTCTCCTACAAGAACGACATGCAGATTCCACGCCTGGACAAGATCGTCCTGAACATTGGCACTGGATCCGAATCGGTCAAGGATTCGAAGAAGGCCCGGTCGGCGCAGGAAGACCTGACATTGATAGCAGGCCAGAAGGCAATAATCACGCGGGCCAAGAAGTCGATTGCTGCATTCAGGGTCCGTGAGAACATGCTGCTCGGTGCCAAGGTGACGCTGCGTGGCGACAGGATGTACGACTTTCTTGACCGTCTCATCACCGTCGCGTTGCCCCGGGTTCGCGACTTTCGGGGCGTGAAGAGGAGCTCGTTTGACGGTCGCGGCAATTTCGCCTTGGGCCTGAAGGAGCACATCGTGTTCCCGGAAATCGACTTCGACAAGGTCGACGAGGTTTGGGGCATGGACATCATCATCTGCACAACGGCCGATACGGATGCAGAGGCAAGAACGCTGTTGAAGCAATTCAACATGCCGTTCAACAGCTAAGTTCGGGAGAGGGTACATGGCCAAGAAAGCGATGATCGAGCGCGAGAAGAAACGCCAGATGCTTGTTCGGAAGCATGCTGCCAGGCGTGCCGCGCTAAAGGAGATCGCAAATGACCGGGACAAGCCGATGGAGGAGCGATTCAAGGCTCGTCTGAAGCTCGCGAAGCTGCCGCGCAACAGTTCGGCCACGCGGCTGCACAACCGTTGTCAGCTGACCGGGCGACCGCACGGGTATTACCGAAAGCTGAAGATGTCACGAATCGCGCTTCGGGAACTCGGCAGCCAGGGCCAGATTCCGGGCCTCGTGAAGTCGAGCTGGTGAGGAGTAGAGAGGATGAATGATCCCTTGGGTGATATGCTGACCCGAATCCGCAATGCACAGATGCGCAGAAAGTCGACGGCAATGACACCGGCATCCAAGCTGCGAAAATGGGTTCTGGATGTCCTTGCCGACGAAGGCTACATCCGCGGCTACCAGGAAGTCACCGATGATCGTGGCCATCCCGCGATCGAGATCAGCCTGAAATACTACGATGGAGCGCCGGTGATTCGGGAGCTCAAGCGGATCTCGAAGCCCGGACGGCGTGTGTACCTCGGAGCGGATGACATTCCGCGAGTCCGCCGTGGCCTCGGCGTGTCCATTGTTTCGACGTCCAGGGGCGTGATGTCCGATACGGCCGCTCGTTCCGCGAATGTCGGCGGCGAAGTGCTTTGCACGGTCTTCTAGGGAGCAGGATTCATGTCTCGAATTGGGAAGAAACCGGTGGAGCTGCCGACAGGCGTGGAAGCCACGCTGTCCGGCCAGACCGTGACCGTTAAGGGTCCGAAGGGTCAGCGCGAGTTCACGGCGACCGATGACGTGACGATCACGGTCAAGGACAACGCAGTGAGCGTCGATCCACGCGGGTCGTCGAAGCGTGCGCGCCAGCAATGGGGCATGAGTCGCACCCAGGTCCAGAACCTCGTCACCGGCGTCACGGACGGGTTCAGGAAGGAACTCCAGATCAGTGGCGTTGGCTATCGGGCGCAGGCGCAAGGCAACAAGCTGACGCTGAATCTCGGCCTTTCGCATGACGTGATCTTCGATGTGCCTGAAGGCGTCACCGTGACTACGCCAAAGAACACCGAAATCATTGTCGAAGGCATTGACCAGCAGCTCGTCGGCCAGGTCGCGGCCAAGATCCGCGAATGGCGCAAGCCGGAGCCATACAAGGGCAAGGGCATCAAGTACAAGGGCGAGTATGTCTTCAGCAAGGAAGGCAAGAAGAAATAGGAATCGGTCAGATGGCACTTTCCAAGAGAGAACTGTTCGAAAAGCGCCGGATGCGTGTCCGGAACAGGCTTCGCAAAGCGAATGCCGGGCGAGTGCGGCTGTCGGTGCACCGTTCGAACAAGAACATCAGCGCCCAGGTGATCGACGACAAGCTGGGCAGGACCCTGGCTTCGGCATCGTCGCTTGAGAAGAAATTCGACTCAAAGGATGGAAACGGCATCGAGACCGCTGCGTCCATTGGCCGCGCCATTGCCGAACGCGCAAAGAAAGCGGGCGTGCAGGAAGCGTTTTTTGACCGGGGCGGCTTCCTGTTTCACGGCAGAGTCAAGGCTCTGGCCGACGCGGCCCGGGAGGCCGGGTTGAAGATCTGAACTGTGGGTGGCTCGCCGCCCCGATGACCAGGGCCGCAAATGGCACCGAGGTCGGACAACAGCGCTTCGGCGCATGAATGAAGGGAGAAGGCCGTATGGCCCGGGAACCAAGAAACGGGGGGCGCCGCGACCGCGACGAAGCGCCTGAATTCGGCGACCGCTTGGTCGCGATCAACCGTGTGTCGAAGACCGTGAAGGGCGGCAAGCGCTTCGGCTTTGCTGCACTGGTCGTCGTCGGCGACCAAAAGGGTCGCGTGGGGTTTGGCAAGGGCAAGGCCAAGGAAGTGCCCGAAGCCATTCGCAAGGCCACGGAACAGGCCAAGCGCCAGATGGTTCGGGTCCCGCTACGCGAGGGCCGGACGCTTCACCACGACATTGAGGGGCGCCATGGCGCCGGCCGTGTCGTGATGCGGACCGCGCCAACCGGAACCGGCATCATTGCCGGAGGACCGATGCGCGCCGTCTTCGAGATGCTGGGCGTGCAGGACGTTGTCGCCAAGTCGATCGGCACGCAGAATCCCTACAACATGATCCGCGCCACCATGGACGGTCTCAGCAAGGAGGCGTCGCCGCGCTCGGTGGCTCAGCGCCGTGGCAAGAAGGCTGCCGACATCCTGCCGAAGCGCGAGGAGCCTGCAAAGACCGAAACGGCTGAAGTCGAGGAGGCGTGACGACCATGGCAAAGACAATCGTCGTAAGGCAGAAAGGATCACCGATTCGACGGCCAGCTATCCAGCGACGGACGTTGATTGGGCTCGGCCTTGGCAAGATGCACAAGACCCGCGAACTGGAAGACACGCCATCCGTCCGCGGCATGATCGCCAAGATTCCGCATCTGGTCGAAATCGTCGAGGAGCGCGGCTAGCGAACCGGGCTCTTGGACGGGCCCTGCCTTGAAGCGTGGCATGCGCTCGTCTATACGCCTCCGGTGGCCGATGCCGGTCCCGAGACAGGAACAAGCCGTGGCCGTCCCAGTTCGCTTCGGGGGCGAGTCCGGTCAGGAGAAGCGACATGAAACTGAACGAACTTCGGGACAATCCCGGCGCCACAAAGCGGGCAAAGCGCGTTGGTCGAGGACCCGGATCCGGCAAGGGAAAGACCGCCGGACGCGGGACAAAGGGCCAGAAGTCGCGCTCAGGCGTGGCCCTCAACGGTTTTGAAGGCGGCCAGATGCCGCTTTACCAGCGCCTTCCCAAGCGCGGATTCAACAAGCCTAACCGCAAGTCCTATGCCGTTGTGAACCTGGGCCTGATCCAGAAGTTTATCGACGCCAGGAAAATCGACGCCAGCAAGGACATCAATGAAGACGTGTTGGTCGAGAGCGGGCTCGTGCGCCGCAAGAAGGACGGAATTCGCGTCTTGGCAAAGGGCGAATTCTCGACCAAGGCAAAGATCGAAGTGACCGGCGCGTCTCGGTCTGCGATTGCCGCGGTCGAGCAGGCAGGTGGCTCGCTGACGATCACGTCCGCGTCGGTGACCGGCTGACGGCTTGCGGGCGGCCCTGTCGCCGCCTACATGTCCATGGACGTCCGGAACCGCAGACCGCGTGCGCGCAGGCGGTGCCGGCATACAGGAAAGGCCTCGCATGGCGTCTGCAGCAGAGCAAATGGCCTCCAATGTCAGTTGGGGCATGCTGGGTAAGGCAACCGAGCTTCGCAATCGGCTTCTGTTCACGATCGGACTTCTGATCGTCTATCGCATCGGAACATACATTCCGGTTCCGGGGATCGACGGAGTCGCGTTGCGCGAGTTCATGGAACAGGCGGCCGGCGGCATTGCCGGGGTGCTCGGCATGTTCACTGGCGGCGCGCTCAGCCGCATGGGCATATTCGCGTTGGGGATCATGCCGTACATTTCGGCCTCGATCATCATTCAGTTGCTGGCGGCAACTTGGGGTCCCCTGCAACAGCTCAAGAAGGAAGGCGAGCAGGGACGCCGCAAGATCACGCAGTACACGAGGTACGGGACTGTGGGACTGGCGACATTCCAGGCCTATGGCCTTGCTGTGTCGATGGAGGCCGGCAACCTGGTGACGGATCCAGGATGGTTCTTCCGCATCTCGACGGTGATCACGCTTGTGGGCGGCACCATGTTCCTGATGTGGCTGGGCGAGCAGATCACTGCACGCGGCGTCGGCAACGGGATTTCGCTCATCATATATGTTGGCATCGTGGCCGAGCTTCCGGGCGTATTCGCTCAGTTCTTCGAACAGGGCCGCGTCGGCGCATTGTCGACGGGCGTGATCCTCGGAATTCTCACGATGATATTCGCGACGCTTGTCTTCGTGGTCTTCATGGAACGAAGTTTGCGCAAGATACACATCCAGTACCCGCGCCGTCAGGTCGGCATGAAGGTCTATGACGGCGGCTCCTCGCATCTGCCGGTCAAGGTCAACCCTGCCGGCGTGATTCCTGCGATTTTCGCCTCGTCGCTTCTGCTCCTGCCCACGACGCTCTCGACGTTTTCCGGGAGCTCGGCCGGTCCGGTGATGGGCTGGATTCTTGCCTATTTCGGACCTGGGCAGCCGCTCTATCTGCTGTTCTTCGCGGGCATGATCATATTCTTCACCTATTTCTACACGTTGAACGTCTCGTTCAAGCCGGACGACGTGGCGGAGAACCTGAAAAACCAGAACGGGTTCGTGCCCGGCATCCGTCCAGGAAAAAAGACTGAGGAATACCTGGAATACGTGGTAGTCCGCGTCCTTGTCCTGGGTTCGGCCTACCTGGCGCTGGTCTGCCTGATTCCTGAAATGGTCCGGGGCAGCCTGGCCATAACGGCCTATTTTGGCGGCACGTCGATATTGATCATCGTGTCTGTTGGCATGGACTTCATTCAACAGGTCCAGTCCCACCTGCTGGCCCATCAGTACGAGGGACTGATTGAACGTTCCCAGCTGCGCGGAAGAAAGCGCGGCGGCAAGCAAAGAGGGACGGCAAGACGGTGAACATCATTTTGATTGGCCCGCCCGGGGCCGGAAAGGGCACTCAGGCGCGAATCCTTGAGGAAGAACGCGGCATGGTCCAGCTTTCGACGGGTGACATGCTCCGCGAGGCGCGCACGTCCGGCACTGAATTGGGCAAGAAGGTGGCGGGCATAATGGACTCTGGCGGTCTCGTGACAGACGACATCGTCGTCGGCCTGATCGAGGAGAAGCTTCAGTCGGCCAATGGAGACGGGTTCATCTTTGACGGCTTTCCACGCACGCTGGCACAGGCCGCCGCGCTGGATGACCTGCTCAGGGCGAACAAGAAGGAGCTTGGTGCCGTTGTCGAGATGCAGGTGGACGACGACGCGCTCGTGGCACGGATCACGGCCCGTTCGACCTGCGCCAATTGTGGAGAAGTCTACAACGACATCACCCGACCGATCCCGGATGACGGCAAGTGTTCCAACTGCGGCGCCTCGGAATTCAGGCGTCGGGCGGATGACAACGAGGAGAGCCTCAGGACCCGCCTGATGGAGTATTACAAGAAGACCGCACCACTGATCGGGTACTACTTCCATGCAGGTCTCCTGAAGCCGGTCAACGGGCTTGGCGAGATCGACGAGGTGAAAGGCGAAATCGCGGCGTCGCTGGGTGCATGACGGGCGGATTGGCCAGCGGAACGGAAATTGCGGATGGCGATGTTTCGCCCCTTGACCCGCAACGGGCAAAGGCATACTTACCGCCATCTTGAAACAGAATCACGAACCAAGCCCGGGCCGGCACTGTCCCGGGCTTCCGTTGTGAAAAAAGGGCCTGGAATCACGGGCCCGCAACGAAAGGAAGAATTCCGTGGCACGTATTGCTGGCGTGAACATCCCGACTGCGAAGCGGGTTCCGATCGCGCTCACCTACATCACCGGCATAGGCCGGTCCTCGGCGAGAGCCATTTGCGAGGCGACGAACATAGACGTCTCGCGCCGGATCAACGACCTCAGCGATGCCGAAGTTCTCGCTATTCGCGAGCACATCGACGCAAACTACAACGTTGAAGGCGACTTGCGGCGCGAGGTGCAGATGAACATCAAGCGCCTCATGGACTTGGGCTGCTACCGCGGTCTGCGTCATCGCCGGAACCTCCCTGTGCGCGGCCAGCGCACCCACACCAACGCCCGCACCCGCAAGGGCCCGGCGAGGCCGATCGCCGGCAAGAAGAAGTAGGGGAGGGCTGAGAGCATGGCACGTGATCGCCGCATCAAGAAGAAGGTATCGAAGAACATCGCCGCCGGCGTGGCGCATGTGAATTCCTCCTTCAACAACACAAAGATCCTGATCTCGGACGTCCAGGGCAATGCCATTGCCTGGTCTTCTGCCGGAACGATGGGGTTCAAGGGTTCCCGGAAGTCGACGCCCTATGCCGCGCAGATGGCCGCGGAGGATGCTGGCCTGAAAGCAAAGGAGCACGGCGTTCGCACTCTTGAAGTCGAGGTGCAGGGTCCGGGCTCGGGCCGGGAGAGCGCACTGCGTGCCCTGGCCACGGTCGGCTTCACCATCACGTCGATCCGTGACGTGACGCCCATCGCACACAATGGCTGCCGTCCGCCGAAGCGCCGCCGTGTCTGAATTCTGTGGCGGGCCGCATATCGGCCCGCAAGACCTCGGGAGCGCGTGGTCTCGGACATGGGCCAGGCGCAGGAATTGAGGAGATTCACATGATCCACAAGAACTGGCAGGAACTCATCAAGCCGACTCAACTCGAAGTGAAGCCTGGCAACGACCCCCTACGGCAGGCGACCGTGATCGCGGAGCCGCTGGAGCGCGGCTTTGGCCTGACATTGGGGAACGCGCTTCGCCGCGTCCTGATGTCCTCGCTTCAAGGGGCCGCAATCACCAGCGTTCAGATCGACAACGTTCTCCACGAGTTTTCCTCCGTGGCAGGGGTGCGCGAAGACGTGACCGACATCGTCCTGAACCTTAAGGGCGTTGCCATCAGCATGGAGGTGGAGGGGCCCAGGCGTCTGTCCATCAGCGCCAAGGGACCTCAGATCGTGACCGCCGGGGACATTTCCGAGATTGCCGGCATCGACATCCTTAACAAGGATCACGTGCTTTGCCACCTCGACGAAGGCGCAAACCTCTACATGGAACTGACCGTTGAGACGGGAAAGGGCTACGTGGCGGCCGACAAGAACCGCCCCGAGGACGCTCCGATCGGCATGATGCCGGTCGACGCGATCTATTCGCCCGTTCGACGGGTCAGCTATGACGTCCAGCCGACACGGGAAGGCCAGGTGCTCGACTATGACAAGCTGACGCTCAAGCTAGAAACTGACGGTTCGGTCACTCCGGAGGATGCCGTGGCTCTGGCGGCGCGGATCCTGCAGGACCAGCTCTCGACGTTCATCAACTTCGACGAGCCTGAATCGGCGCAGCGCGCCGATGAGGACGACGGTCTCGAGTTCAATCCGCTCCTGCTGAAGAAGGTCGACGAACTGGAGCTCAGCGTTCGGTCCGCGAACTGCCTGAAGAACGACAACATTGTCTACATTGGCGACCTGATCCAGAAGACCGAGGCCGAGATGCTCAGGACACCAAACTTCGGCCGGAAGTCACTCAACGAGATCAAGGAAGTGCTGTCGGGCATGGGCCTGCATCTCGGCATGGACATCGAGGAATGGCCGCCCGAGAACATCGAGGATCTCGCCAAGAAGTTCGAGGATCAGTTCTGAGGAACGCAACGTCCGGGAGGCCGGAACAGCATGGGCGGTAGCCCCAAGGTGAGCGGGGGGTGCGCATCCCCCGCCGGACAAAGCACAAAAAGGGAATCAGAAAATGCGTCACGCCAAAGGCCAACGTCGCCTGAACCGCACTCATGAACACCGCAAGGCGCTCTTCGCCAACATGGCCGGATCACTGATCGAGCACGAGCAGATCAAGACCACACTGCCCAAGGCCAAGGAGCTGCGGCGCGTGATGGACAAGTTGATCACGCTTGGCAAGCGCGGAGACCTGCATGCCCGTCGCCTGGCAGCGGCCCGGCTGAAGCAGGACATGCACGTCTCCAAGCTCTTCGAGGTGCTCGGTCCACGCTACAAGGAACGCTCTGGCGGCTATACCCGCGTGCTCAAGGCCGGATTCCGTTACGGCGACATGGCGCCGATGGCCATCATCGAACTCGTCGACCGCGATGCCGACGCGAAGGGTGCCGCGGACCGCAAGCGTCTTGCAGAAGAGGAAGAGACGGCCGAAGTGTAGACTGCCCAAGTGCGCGGCAGCCGTCAGGCAGTCGCGGAAATTCCCGACAGCGTGGCAGCACATGATTCCTGGATGGCCGGAAGGCGCATTGTGCCGTGCCAAGGACCGGCACCCATCGCGCACAGGTCGAAACCCGCACCGCTCTTTTCGTCCGCGCGACCGGAGCGTAGCCTGCACGACACATGGCAGATCTGTTCGAGAGTCCTGGACCAGAGTCCGAGCCCGCTTGGCATCCGCTGGCTGACCGCCTGCGCCCGCGTGCGCTGGAGGAGGTGATTGGTCAGGACGAGCTGCTCGGCCCAGACGGTCCGCTTGGCACGATGCTCGGTGCCCACACCTTGGGCTCATTGATCCTCTGGGGACCGCCTGGAGTTGGCAAGACCACCATTGCAAGGCTCCTGGCCGATGTCACTGACCTCGCCTTCGTGCAGGTCAGCGCGATTTTCACGGGTGTTGCGGATCTGAAGAAGGTCTTCGAAGCTGCCAAGATCCGTCGCGGCAACGGTGGCGGAACGCTGCTGTTCGTCGACGAGATTCACCGTTTCAACAAGGCTCAGCAGGACGGGTTTCTGCCGCACATGGAGGACGGGACGATCCTCCTGGTCGGAGCGACCACGGAGAATCCGTCGTTCGAGCTGAATGCGGCGTTGCTGTCCCGCGCACAGGTCATGGTGCTGAACCGTCTTGGCTTGGTCGACCTCGAACGTCTCGCACGGCGCGCCGAGGAAGCGCTGGGACAGACCCTGCCGCTTGACGCAGCGGCACGTGATGCGCTCCTGGGGCTTGCCGACGGAGACGGGCGCGCCCTCCTGAACCTGATCGAGCAGGTATCGGGCTGGTCCGTGGAGGACAGCCTGGACCAGAAGGAACTGGCACGGCGGCTTGCACGACGCGCGGCGCAGTACGACAAGTCCGGCGACGCCCACTACAACCTGATTTCCGCGTTGCACAAGTCCGTGCGCGGGTCGGATCCCGACGCGGCGCTCTATTGGCTTGCCAGGATGCTCGAAGGCGGCGAAGACCCGCGGTTCCTTGCGCGCCGGATCACCCGGATGAGCGTCGAGGACATTGGACTTGCAGATCCGCAGGCACAGTCCATCTGCATCGATGCCTGGAACACCTATGAACGCCTTGGCAGCCCGGAAGGGGAACTCGCGCTGGCTCAGGCGGTGATCTACCTCGCGCTCGCTCCCAAGTCGAACAGCGGCTACGCGGCGTTCAAGGCCGCGCAAGGCGCGGCCAGGTCTACAGGCTCCGAGCCTCCGCCCAAGCACATCCTGAACGCGCCGACGCGGCTGATGAAGGACCAGGGCTATGGCAAGGGCTACGCCTACGACCATGACGCCGAGGACGGGTTCTCCGGTCAGAACTATTTCCCGGACGGCATGGAGCGCGCATCCTATTTCCAGCCGGTGGAGCGAGGATTCGAGCGGGACCTCAGGCGCCGTCTCGACTATTTCACGAACCTGCGCGCCAAGCGGCAGAGTTGACAAGCGCAACGCGTCAAGACAGACCCGGCGCATGCTGGGCACCCTACTTTCCATTGCCGGCGGCGGTGCGTTGGGAGCCTTGGCCCGTCACCTGACCGGCCTTGGTTTCCTGCGGCTTCTGGGTCCAACCACCTTTCCTCTCGGCATCATCACGGTCAACGTCCTCGGCTCCTTCCTGATCGGGTTCTTCGTCGTGCTGGCGGCACAGCGCGGACTTACGCATCTTTCGCCGTTTTTCGTGGTGGGCTTCCTGGGGGCGTTCACCACGTTCTCGGCATTTTCTCTTGAGGCCGTCCTGCTCTATCAGCGCGGAGATGTCGTGGCGTCGATGATCTATGTCACGGCTTCCGTCGTGCTTTCCATACTTGGTCTCCTGGCCGGGCTTGCCCTTGCACGCGTGTTGCTCTCATGAAGCGGACATTCCGATTGGGGCAACTGACTTCTCCTGACGCGGGCTCTTCGGAAATTGCCTGGACGGCTGTCGCCATGCCTTCAAGATGACAGGCGTTCAGTGGATCAACATCGCACCTGGCGAAGGCGACCAGCGGCTTGACCGATGGTTCCGGCGGCGTTTTCCGCATGTGCCGCAAGGACGGATCGAGAAGATGTGCCGCAAGGGGGAGATCCGTCTTGATGGACGGCGGGCAAGGCCGGGCGTACGGGTAGAGGACGGCCAGACCGTACGCGTTCCGCCGCTGCCCGAAGCGGAGAGCCAAGCAGGGATGCCCGAACGTCCAGCGAGGCCGGCCGATGCGGAGATGATCCGCAAGACTGTCATTTATCGCGACGAACACTTGATTGCGCTCAACAAACCTCCCGGCCTTGCGGTTCAGGGCGGCTCGAAACAGCATCGGCATGTGGATGGGTTGGCCGAAGCGCTCAGATTCGGGCGAGAAGACAAGCCGCGTCTCGTTCACAGGCTGGACAAGGACACGTCCGGCATCCTGCTTCTTGCGCGAACGCGTGTCGTAGCCAATGCGCTCGGCAGAGCCTTTCGCGCACGCGACGTCAGGAAGGTTTATTGGGCTGCTGTCGCGGGTGTCCCGAATCCTCGAGGAGGAGTGATTCGCTATGGCCTCGCAAAGGCACGCGGACATGGAAAGGCTGGCGAAGGCGAGAAGGCACGCGTCGTCCTGCCGGAAGATGTCGAACGAACGCCGGATGCAAGGCACGCAACCACGGACTACTCGGTTCTTATCGCGCTCGGGAACCGCGCAAGTTGGGTCGCACTCATGCCGCTCACCGGTCGCACCCATCAGTTGCGCGCCCATATGGCAGGAATCGGACATCCCGTCGTCGGCGACAGAAAATACGGTGGTTCGGGTCAGGAGAACCTAGGCGACGGCTGGGGCGCTCAATTGGGCGGTGAGATCAGTCGCAAGCTGCATTTGCATGCGCGATCCCTCTTCCTCGACCATCCCGTGACGGGCGACCGCCTTGAGCTCATTGCCCCCCTGCCACCACACATGAAGCAGACATGGAAGATGCTGGACTGGGACGCGTCCTGCGTCCCAGAAGACCCGTTCGAGGGTGCAGTGCGCCCATGAGCGAATGGGGCCCGAAGCGATTCTGGAGCACAGTGTCGGTCGAGGCCGGCCCGGAGGGTTTTTCGATCCGACTGGATGACCGTCCTGTCCGGACACCGGCGAAGCGCGCACTCGTTCTGCCGACACATGCCATTGCCAGGCATGTCGCGGCCGAATGGGAAGCGCAGGAGGAACAGGTCGATCCTGCGACCATGCCCTGGACCCGTTCGGCAAACGCGGCCATCGACAAGGTTGCAACGCAACGGCGCGAAGTCATGAACCATCTCGCCGGTTACGCCGGCACCGATCTGTTGAGCTACAGGGCCGCTGAACCGGTCGAGCTTGTCCTGCGCCAGCAGAAGACGTGGGATCCGTTGCTCGACTGGCTGGCATCTCGCCATGGAGTGCGGTTCGCAGTGACGCAGGGCGTGATGCCGGTCGAGCAGAATTCGGCGCGCGTCTCAAGGCTCGTGCAGAGCATGGAGTCGATGTCCAGCTTCCAACTGACGGGATTTCAAGAACTCGTGACCCTTTCGGGATCATTCGTGATCGCGCTTGCTGTTGCAGATGGAGCGTTCCCTGTGCAGGATCTTTGGTCGGCATCCTGCCTCGACGAGAGCTGGCAGATCGAGCAATGGGGCGAAGATGTTGAGGCGGCCGAGGAGGCCGTGCGCAAGATGCAGGCGTTCCTTCATGCTGCCGAGCTTTTTCGCCTGGCCGGATGAGGCGGTCGCGAGTCCTGCGACAAATTTCCGAACAAGACTGTCCCAGCGGATTTTTGGGCAGCGCGGTCTTGACCTTGGGCATGGAATCCCTCCACATTCCGACTGTCAGGCGGAATGACCGTCAAAGAAATCGTCGGGACCGGGTTCATGAGCCGGTTTCAGGATGATCGCCAGCGATGGTGGAAACTCAGGAAGTGAAATCATGAAAGAGGAAATCATGCAAAAATCCGTATTCTATGGCGCGCTTGCTGCTGCCGTTGTCATCGGTGGTGCGGTTGGTGCCGCAACCCTCGATGACGTAAAGGCACGCGGGAATCTCAACTGTGGCGTGTCCACCGGCCTTGTCGGCTTTGCTGCTCCAGATGCCAGCGGCAACTGGGAAGGATTCGACGTGGCGGTATGCCGTGCAGTTGCTGCGGCCGTTCTGGGTGACCCCCAGGCGGTTGAGTTCATTCCGACGACCGGCAAGACGCGTTTCACGGCGCTGGCGTCCGGCGAAGTGGACATGCTGGCCCGGAACACGACCTGGACCTTCTCGCGCGACACCGACCTCAAGCTCGATTTCATCGGCGTCAACTACTACGACGGCCAAGGCTTCATGGTGCCCAAGGCGCTTGGCGTGACTTCAGCCAAGGATCTGGATGGCGCGACGGTCTGCATCCAGACGGGCACCACGACCGAACTGAATCTCGCGGACTTCTTCCGCGTGAACAACATTAGCTACGAGCCGGTGCCGATCGAGACCAACGCCGAAGCGCAGCAGCAGTACCTCGCTGAAGCGTGCGACGTCTACACCACCGACGCGTCCGGCCTTGCCGCTACGCGCGCTGCTTTCGAGTCCCCGGGCGATCACGTGATCTTGCCCGAGATCATCTCGAAGGAACCTCTCGGCCCGGTTGTGCGTCATGGCGACAACGAATGGGGTGACATTGTCCGCTGGACGCTGAACGCCCTGATTTCGGCCGAAGAGCTGGGCATCACCTCGGCAAATGTCAGCGAGCTTGCAGGCGGCACCAACAACCCGGAAATCAACCGGCTGCTTGGCTCCGAAGGCACACTCGGCGACATGATCGGACTTGATTCCGAGTGGGCTCAGCGGGCCATCATGTCGGAAGGCAACTACGGAGAGATTTTCGAGAAGAACATCGGCGAAAACACTCCGGTTGGCCTCGCGCGCGGATTGAACGCACAGTACACCGAAGGCGGCCTGATCTACTCGCCACCGTTCCGGTAAGACGACAGCAAGGGCGCGGTTGAACACCGCGCCCTTCGCGTTTGCGTAGATTGACACGCAAAGCTGGGCGTGGGCAATGCGCCGCAAGAGCGCAGCAGCCAGCGATGCCGGAAAGACAGGGGGGACAGGTTCGCCATGGCGACGATGACGGACCCGCCGCGTGAAAGCTTCAGGCTTTCAATGCTCATCTACGATACGCGATACCGGTCGCTTACAATCCAGGTAATCGCGTTGTTTGCATTCATGCTCCTCGTCGCGTGGATCATTTCAAATACGGTCCAGAACCTCGCCAGCCTCGGCAAGGAGGTCGAATTCGGTTTCTTCAGTGAGCCGGCAAGTTATGACATCAACCAGAGGCTTCTGGAATACACGAGTCGCGACACGCATCTTCGTGCGTCCTTCATAGGGCTTCTGAACACGCTGGTCGTGGCAGTCTTGGGCTGCATAACCGCAACGATCATCGGTGTCCTGGTCGGCGTCGCGCGCCTTTCTCGGAACTGGCTGATCGCCCGGATCATGACTGTCTATGTCGAGATGTTCCGCAATGTGCCCGTGCTGCTCTGGATCGTGTTCGCGATGGCGATCCTGATCGAGAGCCTGCCGTCACCGCGCGCCTTCAGGGGAGAGGACGCCCCTCAGTCCCTCATCCTCAATGATAGCGTCGCGATCACGAATCGCGGGGTCTACGTGCCGGAGGCCTTGTTTTCTCGAAGCCTTGGCGACGTGCGGCTGTTTGGCGAAAGTTCGCTGCGCCTCGACGTGTCGCTTGACCTGATCGCGATCATTGCCGTTCTTGCCGCCTCAATTTTCGTCTTTCGCCGCATCCGGGCCTGGGCTGAGCGTGTCCAGAACGAGACCGGCAACCGACCGACGACCTGGTACTTCCAGATAGCGGTGCTTGTTGTCCCGTCCGTCATCCTTCTGACAGCACTTGGGTTCCATCTCGGCAAGCCCGAACTGAAGGGCTTCAACTTCGCGGGCGGAACCCATCTCAGGAATTCTCTCATTGCGCTTTGGATCGCGCTCTCGCTTTACACGGCTGCGTTCATTGCCGAAATCGTAAGGGGAGGCATCCTTGCGATCTCGAAAGGCCAGACCGAGGCGGCCGGTTCGCTCGGCCTCAGGCCCAACCGCATCATGAGCCTTGTCATTCTCCCGCAGGCGTTGCGCGTGATCATACCGCCGTTGATTTCAAACTACCTGAACCTGACCAAGAACTCGTCCCTGGCCATTGCGGTTGGCTATCTGGACATCACGGGCACGCTTGGCGGGATCACCCTGAACCAGACCGGGCGGGAACTGGAATGCATCTTGCTTCTCATGCTCATCTACCTGTTCATCTCGCTGTCGATTTCCGTGGGCATGAACATTTACAACAAGAGAGTGGCATTGGTGGAGCGATGACATGAGCGATGCATCCTTTGTCCGCACAGAAATGCTCTCCGAGCAGGATCCTCCGCCGACGTCGGTAGGGGTGATCGGATGGCTGCGTGCCAACCTGTTCTCGAACTGGTGGAACGCAATTCTGACGGTGCTCTGCCTTGCCGCGATCTGGTATGTTCTTTCTGGCCTTCTGGGCTGGACTTTGCGATCCGTCTGGAATGCTGGATCCCTAAACGAATGCCGCGATGTCATGATCGCGAACTGGGGCAGCACGCACGGTCACGCGTGCTGGGGCGTGATCAACGATCGGTGGCTGCAGCTCCTCTTCGGATTCTATCCGCCTGAACTGTACTATCGGCCAATCCTTGCAATGCTGCTGCTTTTTGCTGCGCTCGCGCCAGTCCTCTTTGCCGACAAGGTGCCGCCAAAGCTGCTGTACGTTACGGCAGCGTATCCGTTTCTGATGCCTTGGCTGATGTGGGGAGGATCCATCTGGACGCCGATCGGTGTCGCAGCTGGCTTCGTCGTGGCCTATCTCGTCGGCCGCAAGCTGGGCGGTACGGCGTCAGGACTCGTCCTTGGCATTCTCTCCGCTGTCGTCTGGTGGATGCTTTGGTTTGGACTTCCCGGCCAGGCCGAGACGTTCGATTCTGGAGTGGGAAGAGTGCTCGTTGCGGGTCTGGGCGAGAATCTTGCCTCGATTTCGCCAGACACCGCCCCGTTCTGGCTCGAGACCGTTGAATCCCGGAAGTTTGGCGGTTTCATGCTTTCCGTCCTGATCGGAGTCGTGGCCATAGGCTGCTCGCTTCCTTTGGGAATCCTTCTCGCTCTTGGGCGCCAGTCGAACATGCTCATCGTCAAGGCGATCTGCGTGGGCTTCATCGAGTTCATCCGGGGCGTGCCGCTGATCACGCTGCTCTTCGTTGCATCCACGCTCCTGAACATTTTCCTGCCGCCAGGCACGAATTTTGACATCATCCTGAGGGTGATGATCATGGTCACCCTGTTTGCGGCGGCGTACATGGCCGAAGTGATAAGGGGTGGACTTGCCGGCCTCCCGACGGGTCAGTACGAGGGCGCGGATTCACTCGGGTTGAACTATTGGCAAGCGCAGCGGTTGATCATCATGCCACAGGCGCTCAAGATATCGATCCCCGGCATCGTTTCGACGTTCATCGGGATCTTCAAGGACACCACGCTTGTCTCGATCATCGCGCTTCTTGATCCGCTGGGGCTTTCGAACTCGATCCGTGCGGACACCGACTGGAACGGCATCTATTGGGAACTGTTCGCATTCATTGCGCTGATGTTCTTCATCGCCTGTTTTGGCATGTCCCGATACTCCATGTACCTAGAGCGCAAGCTCAAGACCGAAAACGACTGAAGGAGACTGGTTATGGCCGAGAGCATGCACGACACCATGGTCGAGCGCGAAATCGACCGAAGAAAGATGCAGGTCTCCGAAGAGGTCGCGATCCAGATTACGGGCATGAACAAGTGGTTCGGCATGTTTCACGTGCTGCGGGACATAGACCTGACAGTACACAAGGGCGAACGCATCGTGATTTGCGGCCCGTCCGGGTCGGGCAAGTCCACGCTCATTCGTTGCATCAATCGCCTGGAAGAGCATCAGACGGGACAAATCGTTGTTGAAGGCACGGAACTGACAAGCGATCTCAAGAACATTGACAAGATCCGGTCCGAAGTCGGGATGTGCTTCCAGCACTTCAACCTGTTCCCGCATCTCACCATCCTGGAGAACTGCACCCTCGCCCCGATCTGGGTGCGCAAGATCCCGAAACGGGAGGCCGAGGAAACGGCGATGCACTTCCTCGAGAAGGTCAAGATCCCGGAGCAGGCCGAAAAGTACCCGGGCCAGCTTTCCGGCGGCCAGCAGCAGCGGGTCGCGATCGCGCGCAGCTTGTGCATGCGGCCGCGGATCATGCTTTTCGACGAGCCGACATCCGCCCTTGATCCGGAAATGATCAAGGAGGTGCTCGACACCATGATCGAGCTTGCCGAGGAGGGCATGACCATGCTCTGCGTGACCCACGAGATGGGCTTTGCCCGGCAGGTCGCGAACCGGGTCATTTTCATGGACGATGGCCAGATCGTGGAGCAGAACGAGCCGGAAGAATTCTTCAAGAATCCGAAATCGGATCGCACCAAGCTGTTTCTGAGCCAGATTCTTGGCCACTGAGGCGAGAGGCCGTCGCCTCGGCGCCTCCGCCGATTCGGGGTCGTCCGCAGGCGGCGTCGGCGTTTCGTGCTGGTGTCACTTCAGTTCGCGGGGCACGACGAAATCAAGGATCCTGCCGCTGCCCCAGCGTATCTGCGCCCAGCTTTCGCGCTCGAACTCGATCACGGCAGTCGCGGCGGTCGGAAAGTCATTGAACCTGTCATGCTTGGGGGGGTGCACGACGATCCGGTTTGCGAAGTCAGCGAATCCCGGATTGTGGCCGATCAGCATGACACTGGCGGCAGCTTGCTCACGCAAGACTCCCAGAATGGTGCTTGCGCCTGCGTGAAAAAGTGCCGTGTTACGTTCCAGCACGGTTGCTTCGGGCATGGTTGACGCCATGCCTTCCCATGTCTCCACGGTTCGCCTTGCTCCCGAAGCAATGACGACTTCCGGCAAGTATCCTCGTTCGACCAGCCATCGCCCGATCAGTGGAGCCGACTTCCGGCCTCGGCGAGCCAGGCTGCGGTCGAAATCATCCAGCGTGGGATCATCCCATGAAGATTTCGCATGCCGCGTCAGGATGAGAGTGAGTGTCACGGATGAAACGCCTTCATGTGATGGGCCGACTGTATCTCCATTCTGGGATAATTGCGTCCCAGTGGGCAAGAGCGTCGTACGGCGCATCCCCGGGCCATGCAGGTCTGGCCTGCGTCCGTGTCAAGGTAGGCATGGCAGGCAGGAAGGTCATAGCGGTCTCTGACGAGCGCCGAGACCGGACAGGCCGCGATGCAGGGTTTTCCCTTGCATGTATCGCAGGGACGGGGTGGCGGCTTCGGAAGTTCCAGAAGCTCGGGCAGCAGTATGGCGCCTCTGAATGACACGAAGAGGCCGGCACGGGCATGAACCAGAAGCAGGACCGGCGAGACGAATGCGTGCCCGCTCCTGAGCGCCCAGCGGGTGAAGGGCCGCGCAGGCGCCCCAAAGGGGAGCAGCGCCTCGCCACCTGCGTTCGCCGCGATCCGCCTGACCACGCGCGCAGACCAGCGATCCAGTGGATCGGGCTCGCCGTCGCCGAATTCAGGAGTGGCCGTCACATGCGACCAGAACCCAGGTTCTGCGGGGCCGAGGAGAACAATGGTTCCCTCCCCGATGCCGTCATCGGGTTCCGCGTGAAGCAGCCCGAACACTTCCAGTCGTTCCGAGAGGGCCGCCTTCGTCACTTCCTCGATCATCATGGATTGTCGAGTGGTTGTGTTGGCCCCCACTCGGCCTCGCTGCATTCGATGCGGCTTGTCTGGCCGGAAGCCGTCATGTCGCCTGACTGGACAGCATCTCCACCATTTGGTCCCGCATCACGAACTTCTGCGGCTTGCCAGAGATGGTCATCGGGATCTCGTCGACGATGTGTCGACGGTTTTCTAAAAGGGCGGGATTTCGGCGGTTCGCCGCGCTTTTGAGCGACGATTTGGCCGTGCAGTTCGGGTGATCGCGGCGTGCGCGGGCGTACGTCGTTGACGGGATGCCTCCCGGCCTTTCGTTTTCC
>JAJDVJ010000022.1 GCA_022826205.1 Silicimonas sp.
CGGGTCGGCAGCATGAGATGCGCGTGAGGATTGCCGTCGCCCTTGTCGTGGAGCACCCAGTCGACCACCGTGCCGCGGCTCGTGAAGGCCTCCCGGACGAAGCCCTGCACCAGGTCGATCTGGGCCTCCCGCGACAGGACCTTCGGCATCGCGATCGTGGCCTCGCGGGCGAGGATGGCCCTCGTCGGAAACTTGTTCTTTGCGCTCTCGACGTGCTCGATGTCGTTCCAGAGCCGCTCGGAGAGGCGCGCCCAGGCCAGCCGTTCCGCCTGCTCCATGGAAATCTGCCCGGCCCCGTCAGCGCCCGTCCCTGCGACGATCCGGCCCGCCGCCGCGTCCGCCAGGACCTCCTTCAGCGCGGCCTCGAACGCCTTGATTCCATAGGCCCGGACCGCCCAGGGCGGGGCGTTGTCCGGCAACGCGATCTCCGAGTGCTTCAGCTCGTCCGCCTTCGCGCCGAAGTTCCTCGTCGGCTCGCCGCCCGCCTGCTCCATCTGGGTCGCATGGCGGTAGGCCGCGCGGGCGACTGCGCTGGCTCCGGTCGACCTTGAAATCGCGGAAATCGAGAGGTGCGGGACGGGCATTTGCCGTCAGCATACAGGAAGCCAAAAAACGCGCGAGCGTTTTTTGGTTAATCGTGTCTGCCGAGATTTGCGGCGATTTGCAGTGATGCGTGTCGGATTTTCCGGCTCAGGTCATTGGCGCGAGCAGGCGGACGGCGCTCGGGACCAGGAAAACAAGGGTCGGTCGGAATCTGAGGGCGACGCTGGAGGGGCCGAAAGGTGCGAGTCTGGAAAGGAACGGGAATGGGTGGAGGGTTGTCCACAGGGGCGAAGCGGCGGCATCGGGGCCGGGACGGCGGCGATCCGATGGACGATGCGCTCCATGATTCGGATGGGGAAGGAAGGAGACGACGATGAAGGGCACGAGGATCGGCCAGGGACGGCGAGCGGTCGGCAGGGCGGCGGAGTCCGCGGACTCCGATGCGGCTGCAGTTGTCCTGGGCGTTGGCATCGAGCTTGGCTTGTCCACAGCAGCGCAGGAGACTGGAGGCACGGCTTGGACAGCGAACGGTCGGCAAGTGTAGCCAGATGCGGCCCGTCTTGACGCGAACCCCTCCCCCTCGTCCTCATGTGAAGAAAACCCTGGCCGGCCACGATCGCGGCGCTGACCAGGAGGGTGGCGGACCAGAAGGTCAGGGACAGCCCTTGGTCGTTGGCAAGGGGTTGAATTGTCGCTTGCACGAATGTAGTTTATAAACTACAGTGGCGGCATGTTCACGCTGCAGCAGACCAGGACGTTCCGGAAGTGGTTCGGCAAGCTCCGGGACGAGCGGGCCTCGACGGCAATCACCGCGCGGCTGGCCCGGCTGTCCTATGGACATGCGGGTGACGCGAGACCGGTGGGCAAGGGCGTCAGCGAGCTTCGCGTTCATCATGGCCCCGGCTACCGGGTGTATTTCCGGCGGCGAGGGTCCACGATCATCGTGCTGCTCTGTGGCGGGGACAAGAGCACGCAGGCACGCGACATCAATCTCGCGTGGAAACTCGCCTCTGAAACGAAGGAAGGACCATGACCGAAGAACTGACGATCTTTGACCCGGCCGATCACCTGAAGTCCGATCAGGCCATTGCAGACTTCATGTGCGACGCGCTGGAAACGAACGATCCCGGCTACGTGGCCCATGCCCTTGGGGTGGTGGCCCGCGCGAAGGGCATGGGTGAAGTCGCCCGCCAGACCAGCCTTTCGCGCGAGCAGCTCTATCGCTCGTTCAGCAGCGAAGGGAATCCAACGCTGCGCACGACGCTGGCGGTGTTGCAGGCTGTCGGCATCCAGCTTCTCGCGAGGCAGGCCGAATCCGGCAAGGCGTGACAGTCGTGTCCATGGCGGCTGCCATGGGTCCAGTTGGGACGTCCCTTGAAGGCGGAAAGCCCCTTCGCGTCTTCTACGCCTTTGATCCGAGGCGCACGGCAATTCTCCTGATCGGCGGCGACAAGACGGGCGACGACCGGTTCTGCCAGCGGTTCGTGCCGCTTGCGGACCGGCTCTATGACGAACACGTCAAGGAACTCAAGGACGAAGGAGCAATCTGATGGCGGGACACCATCCCTTTTCCAAGTTGACGGACGCACTGCCTCCCTCGAGGAGGGCAAGGATCGAGGCCCGGAAGGGGGAGCTTCGCGAGTCCATGCTGCTTCATGAGGTTCGGCAGGCTCGGGCCATGACCCAGGAGGCCGTCGGGACATCCTTGAACGTGAAACAGCCGGCGGTGGCTAAGCTGGAGCGGCGAACGGACATGTACGTGTCGAATCTTCGGTCTTACATCGAGGCGATGGGCGGCAAGCTGAACATCGTTGCGCAGTTCCCGCAAGGCAACGTGGTCATCACGAATTTCTCCGATGCGGACGGGGACCATGTCGAGGCCGAACCCGCCCCGGACGCTGGAAAGGCCCTGCAATGACCAAGACCGTAACCACACCTTATGACGTTGCCGAACATCTTCGCACTGCGGAGGACATGGCTGCATATCTGACGGCCTGCCTGGAGGAGGCACCTTCCGACGCGGCATTCATCGCCAAGGCGTTGGGCGACATTGCAAGAGCCCGGGGCATGTCGAAGATCGCAGGCACTTCGGGCCTGTCACGGGAATGCCTCTGCAAGGCGCTGTCGGGCAATCGCGATCCGTCTCTGGACACGGTCCTGAAGGTTCTCGATGCCCTTGGCCTGCGGTTCCGGGCGGACATTCCGCGATCATGAGAACTCGCCACGACACATTCGCCGTGCCGATCCGCGACCGTTCCTAGACCGCACCTGGCCTGCGGACGCGGGCCTAGGTTGTTTGCATCCAAGCATCCAAGCATCCAAACACGCCGAAAACCGGCGAAACCAGCAGTGTCCAGGCTCTGAAACGGGCCACGACGCCGCGCTGATGCCCGTTCGTCGTGTTCTGACCCGACGAACGGGACGCTGCGGCCGCAGCAGAACGAAACTCGATTCGTTGTGAACTCAACCGCGCCCGCGACGACCGATCGGCCCAAGGCAGGCCGTAGTCAGCAAGCTGCGCCCGGCCCTCGGATCTGTATCGTGAGAAAGGGCGTCCTTGCTGCCGACGTACGCTCAAATCCGCTTTGACATTCCTCGCGCTGACAACTATAGTTGTCACATGACGGAAGTGATTCGAAGCAGCGTCTTTGACAAATGGCTGTCCGGCTTGCGCGACCGTCAAGCAATGGCCCGCATTGGCGCACGGCTTGATCGCCTCGCCGTGGGGCACTTCGGTGACGCCGCGTCTGTCGGAGGCGGCGTTACCGAACTCCGGATCGACTGCGGCCCAGGCTATCGGGTTTACTGCCTGCGCCGCGGAGAGCAACGCGTCGTTCTGCTTTGTGGTGGAGACAAGTCGTCCCAGGTCCGGGACATCACGCGAGCCCAGACGCTCGCCGAAGACTGGAAGGATTGAGGAATGGAGAAAGTGACGTACGCCCGCTATGACACTGCCGATTATCTGAGAACCGAGGACGACATTGCAGCCTATCTTGAGGCGGTGATGGAGGAAAGCGGCGATGACCCGGCCTATGTCGCCCATGCCCTCGGAACCGTCGCACGTGCACGAAACATGACGGCACTCGCCCGCAACGTCGGGATGAGCCGCGTCGGCTTGAGCAAGGCGCTGTCGGCTGAAGGGAATCCCACGCTTG
>JAJDVJ010000053.1 GCA_022826205.1 Silicimonas sp.
TCGAGCGGCAGCGAGCGCGCCGTCGCCACCAGTCCGTGCCAGTCGGCTCGACCAAGCGTTCCCATCTTCCTCTTCTCCTGCAGCGGAACCCGAACACCGGAGCGGAATGCCCGGCAGGAGAGAAGCTACTTGGAAAAGGGAAGGCCGGAAGGTGGGTCAAAATTGCACGCGACTCATGGGTCAGAATTGAACTGGACTTGACAGCCCGACCGAACGGTCGCGTCGACAATGCCGGCGCCGGATGCGTCACGGCCACCGGACAGCGGCGACGACGCGACCGCCCCGGTTCCTGCCAGGAACTTTCGACAGGACGCCCCGCGATTCCGTCGGCGCCCGTGTCGAGCGCCACGACCGGATCCGGACCCGCGAGCGATCGCGCGAACGTCTCCAGGTGCCGACGTTCGTGCCCGCTTCTGCCGACACTTCCGGGGACGTTGCCGCCGCGTCCGCCGGTCACGACGACGACGCCTCGCGGTCCCGGGCTGCGCCCGTTCCGCGACGCTCGCCCCGACAGCGGTGACGACTCCACTGTTTCGTCAGCCGATCAAAAATCTCCGCAGCGCGCCGGACGCGTCCGTCCCCGCCGGTGTCGTGGCCGCCGCCCGGTTCCGCGCGCCAAGCTGTCCGGATCGCCGACGCGTCCGCCGCGGATCTTGACACCCGCCCCGTGATCGCGGACCGGGTCCGGATCCGCCCGATCCCGGCCGATTCCGAGCTGTGTTTTTTGCGTGTTTTCGTGTGCCTGTCGGTGCTTGTCCGCATGTCGCCGCGCAGTACGCCAGGGTCAGGAGGCGCCAGCCGACGCCCCCGGCATGATCCCGGAACGCCCTGTCAGGCCATGCGGCCAAGGCCAGCGTGTATCGCGCGTGTATCGGTCGGGCATCGGACGTGTATCGCGCGTGTATCGGTCGCGCATCGCCCGCCATGCGGGGTCAACCAGGCGCCAGCCAACGCCCCCGGCATGATCCCGGAATGCCTGTCAGGCCACACGGCCACGGCCAGCGTGTATCGCGCGTGTATCGGTGTCAGGCGGCGACAAACGACCCCCCTCCTGCGACTTTCCGATTGTCCAGCGCCTCGCGGCAGGCCCGTTCCGGGCGCTGCCGCTCATGCGCCGCTCGGGCTATGCCGTTGATCCCGCACGGTTTTCAATCCCTGATCATGTATGCAGAGGCTTCTTGCTTCCTGACCGCCCGAGCGGCTCTCTTTTCACACCCCACGCATCGGGATGCAGGATGTGCCCTGTCGCTACCTGTCGCGTCAGTCGGCCACTTTCGCGGCCAGACGGCGACACGGTGTTGTTGGGCCGAGCGTGTATCGCACCGACACCCGCGCACCATCATGTTCCGGTCCCCCATGACGCCGCCCGTCCGGCAGCGATACACGACCGACATGCATTCCGAATCCCCGGTCCGGGCCGCGTACTCTCGCAATCATGCCGAGAAGAGTGCAATGCCGAGCGAGCGGCGGGCACCGATGTCGCACCGAGGTTTTCCTGCCGTTTCGCTCGGCATTAATCTCGACGGCTGATTGAGTGACAACTGGGTCTCCGCTTTCAACCCCATGAAGCACAAAGATGCGTTCGATACCAAACTGCCGACCTGTTCCGGCAACCACGGCACTGGCGGGCTTCGACCCTGTCATCCTGGAGTTCATCGATGAACTTCTTGACAACGGGGGAGTTGCCGCGGCGCAGATCCGCAAGTACACGCACGCCGCCCGTCTAGGGCCTGTTGACAATCCGGTTGCGAATCGAGTTGACGTTGTGTTCGGCAAGGACAGCGTGAAATTCCCTCGCATCTGCCGCATTGCCTAAAATCGGCACATGAATCCGCCCGATCCCCTTCGACATGTCCAGCCATCAGAGCTGAAGGAACCGTCGGGAGTGAACGGTTCGACGCCAAGTCAGCCGGAAACCGGCACGCAAGCGAGAAAACGGGACGGCGAATCCCGGCCCACGAGATCGATGAACCGCGCCGATTTCACGGCGACAGGCCGTCAGGCAGATCTCCGAAAATCGCCGTTTCCGATCACCGGCCCCGCCGAGGCGATTTCCATGATGACAGCGAAGGCCGTTTCCCGTATTCGGCGTCCCGCCGCCACCCTCGGCACCCGCGTAACCGGACCCTGCGGTTGCAGCCCGAGCCTGCGGCAGTTCCCGGCAGAACGAGGCACCAATGGCGATTGAGCGCTGGAATGACGACAACGGGGTCGGGATGCGTCTGGAAGCACATCGCGTTCCCGACCTGTTGTCTCTCGACCTCGAAGGCATTGGCGCGATCGGCGCAGTTCACACCGGCAGATCGACCACATTCGCCTGGAAGAGGGGACGGCATGGGCTTGCGTGGGCCCTTGCGGCGCTCGACGAATTCGCCGAAGGGGCGCAGTTCCTGGTCGGTCACAACATCATCGAGCATGACCTCGAACTCCTTGCCTGACACGCACCGAACGTGAAGCTGCTCGACCTGCCCGCCATCGACACGCTGTACCTGAGCCCGCTTGCGGCTCCGGAAATTCCCTACCACCAGCTCGTCAAGCAGTACAAGGAACCCGCGCTGGCGAGAGTGCAGGTCAACGATCCCCTGCTTGACGCGGAACTTACGCTCGAACTGCTCGCCGATGTCGCCGACAGGCTCAAGCCGATGGATGCGGACCTGCTGCGGGCGTGGCACGCCCTGCTTGCCTCCGGTGTCAAGGGACACGCCTTCGACCATCTCTTCCGCGCCGCGGAGACGCACCGCCGACTGCGCGAAGGCCGGTTGCGCCTGCTCTGCATCTCGCCCGAGCGGCTCATGCGGCCTGAGGTACTGGAAGGCCTCTCCCGCCATGGTCCGGCAAGATTCGCCATCGACGAGGCCCTGCGCTCCTTTCCCCGTTGGAATCTGGGCATCTTGCCGGCAAGCGCGGCCGGGACGCTTGAGCGGGCTGCAAGCCTCAACGCAAACGCGCCTGCGCACGGCGTCCCGACGGGAGATGACAATGAACGATCCTCATGTGGTGGCACTGAACTACGCGGTCACTCACGGAGACACGATTGACTACGGCAATGCCGAACCTCTTGATCTCGACGAACCGGAATTTCGGCTGACCGTCGCGGACAGGAAGGTACGCTTCGAATTCAAGACGCACCATGCGACGGAGGAAGGCGCGAGAGACTCCCTGGCGGATTACATCCGCAATTGGGAGTTCGACGCCACACTCACGTACGGAAGTCCCGACTCGTTCCGGCTGCAATTCGAGAAGGCGGAGATCATTGACCGAAATCCGACCCCCGGCGTCACGAGGATCGGTGGAAGACTCGAGATTCGTGGGACAGGATCCGCAAGACTTGCCGTGGGCGTCTCAAAATATCCCTCGCCGCCGTCAAACATGTCGCTGAATTCGGACATAGAGACCATGCATCACCGATACATGGGCTTTCGCGCAAGGCATGAACCGCTTGAAAGCATGGCATACTTCTGTCTCACCATGCTGGAAGACCCGCCTTGGGGAACGAAATCTGGCGATGTGACACCCTCGGACAAGCGCATGGTCAAGCGTGACAAGGCTGCCAGGAAATTCCGCATTGACAAGGCGGTGCTTGACAAGATCGGCCACCTCTCGTCGACGAGGGGAGGACAGAGCGCAAGGAAGCGAGAAGGCACGACGAGGCCGCTGACCGCATCGGAACGCCATTTTCTTGATCGCGCGGTCAAGGCCATGATCCGCCGCGCGGCCGAACTGGAATGCGCACCGACTGGCAGCCTGCCGATGATTTCCCTGTCGGACCTGCCGTCTCTGGAAGGCGGTCCCGAACCTGAGGACATGGCAACGGATTAGGGAAAGGCCGTTCGCCTTGCCAATGGCGTTCCCCGCCTTCTTCGCAACACGGAGAGTGAGCGAAAGGGCAGCAGGCTGGGCAGGTTTCCCGCAGGCGCAAGCCGTCGAACGCCGCATCGTCGCAGGTTCCCTGTCAGTCGCCGGACAAGATATCAGAGCCTGCCGAGCCGTTTCGTGCGCCGAGCACCATGCGCGCCATCCAGGAAAGCACCGATTCCGATGCGCTCGGAGTACTCGTACTGAATTCCCTTGGTCTTCGATGTCGGACAACGACAGGCGAACATTGCTTTCCGCAGCCAAGGGCCGTCTGGATGAGATTGACATGGCTCGGACAGACAGCAACCGGCCCGCAGAGCGGCACTCCGCCCTTCGAAAGTGATCCAGGATCCGCCGAGCGGAGCATGTGGCGACCGGACCGGTCGGCAGGCAAGGCCATGTTCCCCGACTTGCGGGCAGCGCGCCAGTTCGTTTACAAGGGCTTCAACTTCGGCCCTGCCGATGCAATCATCAAGACCGTTCCGGCCGGAGTGACTTGCTGTTCGGGTGACCCGAACCGAAACCTGGCGGAGATGCCGAAATTGCCTCGAATGCACACGCTCCTGGCACTTGCCGCAGCTGCTTCAACGGGATCGGCCATCGCCGACCCGCACGCCGCTCTTCGCGCCAATCAATCGACGCAGGCGTGGGAGTGTCGTTCCACCGCATCTGTCGGCGAGTACATCCTGCCCGACGATGGCAGCAAGCCGGTGACAATGACGCTCTCCGGTCATCACGGTCGCAATGCCGGATTGATCGACATGACCGGTCTGCCGGTCATAGCAACGAGTTTCGGGCTGAGGGGCCTGAGCCTGGCCTGGACATGGGAGGAAGGATCGTCCGCAATCTACCTGAAACCTGACACCGGAGTCGCCTCGCACTATCAGTTTCCGGACGACGAAACCGCCGTGGAACCGGAAAGCAGCTACATCTGCGAGCGGACGGATGACACCGGGTCGCATATGGAAACGGGAGGACGGTCATCCAGCTCGGACTCGGACATGTCCGGCTTGACGCCGAGATTGCGTCCCGCCCGATCCCAGTCTGACGAAGAGGAGGCATTCGGCCTTGCGGTCGGGAATTGCTGGAATGTCGGAAGCCTGTCGCCCGGTGCACGCG
>JAJDVJ010000003.1 GCA_022826205.1 Silicimonas sp.
CCGACCGAACTGCAGGCGAGGGCGTTCGCGCTGCTCGGCATGGACCCGGATCGCGATGCTTACATAAGCGTGACAGCCTGAATCCGGCCGAAACCCCTGTCGCGCATGGGCGAAGCCATCTTCCGGTCAGTGAAGATCCGCTTAGTCGGGTACGATCCCTAAAGTGATCCCCAGCAACGAGGAGAGCACTGTGCAGCAGGACCAGACTGTAGGTGTATTTCTGGACTTCCCCGTGGTGGGAGAGGACGGACGTATCGATCGTGTCTACCCGAGGGTAAACTTCTCAGAGCTGATATCGCAGGTTCGCAGATGCGAACCAGGCCACCTGAAAATGGTCGGGGTGATCATGGTTGTTGATGCCCTGATTACCCGCATCAAGGAGGCGGGCCTTGGCGTGGAATCAGGCATGAAGGACCCCTCGACCAAGAAGAAGGCACCGAACGCGACCGGCGAGTTGTTCCAGTTCGACGACCGGCTCAAGAAATTCAGGTGCGACAGGAATCTCGTCGTCCACAACTTTCTCTGGAAAAACACGGACGTCATCTCCGAGGAGATCATGGATCGCAGTTGCAAGCTGATGGACGATTTACTGCATCACTTCATCGAGGTGCGTCCTGACCCAGAATCTACAGAAGCGATTACTCTTCGTTTTCCCGATATTTGGAATCTCGAGACACACCCTCCCGGCCATGGCCGGAGCTCCAAGACGAAGGGCAGCTGACATCAGGGTCCATAGCGTATGGGTGCGGTTTCGCGCAGCGCTCTTCACCATGATGAGGATTTGTTGGAAGAGAGGGAAAGAGACCCGCGACCAGAGGCTATCTGTTTGAGGTCCGTTGGGGCGGTGTCTACAGATGGGGCGGGTCAGCGTTTACTCAGGCATATCCTCTCCCAAATTTCAGTGATGCATGAGTTTCCAGCACAACCAAGCCAGTGTTTGACCCCTGCTGCAAAGGTCCTTTGTTCATATCCAGTATCGTGGAGGCAATGACGGGGCCGATGGCACGTGCTTGATACCGGACTCGGCCTTCCCACTCGATGGCACATCGCGGGCACCTGACCGGCGCGCTCGGCACTCGAAGGTTCGATGCACTGGGCAAGCCGGCCTCACCTTCCACGGCGCCGCAGATTCCGCGTGTAGTCGCATTCCGGGTAGTTCGAACATCCCAGGAAACGGCCGAACCTGCCCATCCTGGTCTCCAGCCAGCCCCCGCAGTTGGGGCATCCCTCGATCGACGCACCGCAGTCCCGGCAGCGAAACGCGCTGCCTGCCCTGACAGGCAGGCCGGTTCCGCACTTCGGGCACGGGCGCCCCGTGTGTTCGCAACGTGGCCAGTTGGAGCAGCCGTAGAAGACGCTGTCGCCACGGGCGTTCTCCCGTCGAACCAGGCGGCCCTCCTTGCAGAGCGGGCAGGGCACGTCGCCCTCGGGCGGGCGACCGAACACGGTCACGTCCCTCTTGCTGGCGATGAGTTCCGTGGCAAACGCGGACGGGGGACCGCCCTCGGCGAGCAAGAACACCTGCCGGCGCGCGCGCGTCAGCGCGACGTAGAGAAGCCGCCTTTCCTCGGCGTTGGGATGCGCCTCGGGCGCAGCCATCACCAGGTCCAGCAGCGGGTCGTCCGCGATCTCTACCGGAAATCCGTACTTGCCGGAACACAGCCCGAGCACCACCCCGTAGTCGGCCTCCAGACCCTTGGCGCGGTGCACCGTCATGTAGGTGAAGCGCAGGCGCGGATACTGCTTTCCGAGTGTGGCGAAATTCTGCGGCTTCAGGTGACGGTAGCGGCCCAGCAGCAGCACCTCGGAGATACCTTCGTGCCGCTTGGCGTCCTCGTCGATCCTGTCAAGCGCCTCCTTCAGCAACGAGAGCCCTTCATCGCCGGGAAGGCCCACATGCACCGCTGGCCCCCCGGCCTTGCGCGTCGCGTTCACTGTCTTTCGGATCTGCGCAGGGTTGCGCAGCACGAAATCGGTCGCGACAGCGGAGATGCGGTCCGCGCACCGGAACGTGGTTCCAAGGTCGATGCGCTCGAACTCGCCGAACCGGTCCCTGAATTCCCTCATGACAGCGATGTCCGATCCGCCGAAGCGGTAGATTGCCTGCCAGTCGTCCCCGACCGCGAACAGCTGCGCCCCGGGAGAGCCGTCGAGCAGCGCCTTCAGCAGACGCGCCCGGGCCGGGGAGATGTCCTGGAACTCGTCGACCAGGATGTATCCGAAGGGGCTTCGGTACCGGCCGGCCTCCACGTGTTCCGTGGCCCGGCTGATCATGTCGTGGAAGTCGATCTCTCGCGTCCGTGCCAGCGTCTCCTGATAGCGCTCGAAGACAGGACCGAACACCGCCATGAACGTCTCCGCCCGGCCGTCGTCACCGAGAGCACGGGCCTGTTGGGTGACCTCCCGCAAGGAAAGCCTGCTTCCCTTGAAGTGCTGCAGGAAGGTCGCGAGGAGGCGTATGAACGGGTCGACCCGTCCCTGGTCCTCGAGGAGCGCGAACACGCGGTCCCGCGGAACCGGCGCCAGCTCCACGCCTTGCGCCGCCAGCTTCTCCTCGAGGTTCCGGATCAGCCGCCCGTCGGCGCGCTCATGCGTGAAGGTCTCGATCAGGACCGTGCCCCGTTCGGCGTGCACCTTCCGCTTCCACGCCATCTCCTCGCGATACTTCTCCCGGTCGACGAACGGCGCCGTGTCTCCCTTTGCGTCGATCCCGAAATGCTCGATGTAGATGCTGTGGTCGGGGAGAAGGAAGTCGGGCTTGTACTGGCGCCGCTCGGCCGTCGCCGTCTCGTGCTCGTACGGCTCTTCGTACTGGTAGGCGATGCCGTTGAGATGGAGGAAATTGGCGATCTCGCATTCCTCGTAGCTTTGCACCTCGTCGCCCTTCAGTGAGCGGATCTCGTGCTTGCGGATGTAGTTCCAGTACGCGCCCCAGTTCGGGAACTCGTGCATGCTCCTGTAAGGCGCGAACTGGTCCTGGAACCATTCCAGGATGGTCTCCGAGAGCGAGCCGTCAGCCAGGAGATCCGAGACGATGCCTTTGAGCTGGTCGAACAGCGCCCGCTCGCTCTCCGCCGACCGGGTCAGCGCAGGACGTTTGCCCTCGACTTCTCCGATAATGGCCATGCCAAGGCTGTGGAATGTCCGGACCGTTGCGCCGTGTGCGGCTGCCCCGAGGCGCCTGCCGATGCGCTCCTCCATCTCGTCCCGGGCGTCCCGCGCGAATGCGAGCAGCAGGAGTTCGGAAGGCTTCCGGAATCCACGGCGGACAAGCCATCCCGCCTTCGCCACGATGACCGAGGTCTTGCCGCTGCCCGCCGCGGCGACCACGAGGTTGCGACGCTCGTCGACGACCACCGCCTTGCGCTGCTCGTCCGTGAGCGGCCTGGCCTCGATCCGGTCGAACAGGTCGCGGGACCGGACAAGCTCGTTCGCGACGAACGTCTCGTTGGCTCTCGCGCGGGCGTCGTCCGGCGATGCCAGGAATGCCAGGATCGTGTTCAGCATCCGGAATTCCGGGGCATCGGACATGGCCTCCGGCCAGCACCTGACAAGCCCGTCCGTCGCGTCTCGCGCGTCCCGTTCGAGGCTTCGGATGTCATCGGAATGGACGTAACGCGGCGGATCGGCAAGGCTGTCCAGCCGGTCGCTCACGTCGCGAAGCGCGCGGGTCCGCGGCGCCAGCCATTGGCGCCACCAGTCGGCCATCGCCGTCTCGATCGCGTCGGCGAGCATGACCGCCCGGGTTCGGGGGAGGCCCGACACCGTCGCCGCACCCGCTGCGTGCTCCAGCCTTGCGCCGCCCCAGCGCCGGCCCTCCTTCAGCCGGACGGCCTTGATGTCGCGGAGGGGGACTTCCCTTGATCGCAGCCAGAAATCCAGCTTGACGCTGTCCGCTTTCACCGTCGCTGCCCTGGCCTGTCCCGGGCGGAACAGGGCGAACAGCAGCGAGGCAACGCCCCTTCTCCTGGTCATGAAGACGCGCGGGGTTCGGACCCTTGCAGCCGGTTTGGGTGCCGCCGCACGATCCGGTTCGGCCCCGGGGGTCGTTGGCGGCGGCGGTGGATCTTCCGGCACGGGCCGCTCACCCTGCATCCCGGCTGCAACCGGTGTCGCGAGGTACGCGGGAGGCGCCTTGGAGCGACGCGCGAGCCGTGCCTTGGTCCCGGTCCCGGAATCCGGCCGCTTTTCCCGCGTTGCTCGTGAAACGGTGAAATCCCGTCTTCCGGCACGACCCTCGCCGGATGGCGGTCCGGGGTGTTTGCGGGCCGCAGGGATCAAGCGGGCGCTTCCCGGAACCGGATTGCCCATCGGGCCGGCCTGAAGCGGGACCGCCTCTGAGACGCTGTGAAAGTGTCCGTGCACGAAATGCCATTAGACGGCTCCATGTCCAAGCGGGCCTTGGTATCGGATGCTCCGGACGGGATTTCAAGTGAGGGCGGCCCATGGAGCGTGAAGGGCGCGTGTGCGTGCGGACGCAAAGTCCGACCAACGGCTTCCGGCTTCGAGAGGCGGCATCCGGAGCGATCATAGAATGTCCCGTGCACTGCATGTTCCGTACGGTGACGTGAGGGCGGCGGGAAAACGCGGGTGCAGAAATCGCTGTCCCGGTCGTGATCGAGGAACCCAGCTTCGATTTGCCGTCCTCTGTTCGAACCTCAGGGAGCGGGAGTGACACTGGGACGTTCCGCGACATGGCGAACCGGCGGAATGCGGCCGTCAGCGGGAATTGCGATGGCGCAATCGCCCCAGGCTTCCGGTTGCAGTGCACGGCACGGGATTTCCGTGAGTCGAATCAATTTGTGTTGAATTGATCGGGTTGTCGCCCACGTGTTACGGTCGGTTCGCAACATAGGGAGGCTTCAATGGGCAACATGGCTGAAAATCTGGGAGAAGTCGAAGCTGCGGGTGTGGCGGTCAGGATGATCGTGCCGGACACCTCGATGATAAATGAAATGGCATCGAACGCGTTTCTTCACTACATGATGCATCCGGCGCAAAAATTCGCCGAGGAGGTCCTGATCCGGACGGCTGGAAGCGACCGGTGCGACGGGCTGGCGGGGCAGACACTGGAGCTGAAGGACATCGTCCTGAACGGCGAACCGCTGGCATACCTCTGCGTCGGGTACAAGGGCCTCGAAGAGGCATACTGGGTGTTCCAAGGCATCCTTCAAGCCGGCTTGCATTGAACAAGCCCTCAGGAGGGACGGATTTCGGAACCGGTGCACAGGATCGCTCCTGAGCGGCCGCGCGAACCTCTGCGAACCGAAGGGTGAAACCAGAGGAGGTCCGTTCATGTCGAGTCAAGACGCAGCGGGGATGTCCTCCGCGCTGCTGCTTTCTTGGCAGCGTCGAATGCACGGCTTGGTTCGTCATTTGCACCGAGCCCGGGCTGGCGTCCGGTCAGTCGTGAACACTGACCGCCCGCTACCAGGCCGGTCGAGTCCTTCGGCTGCCCATCGAGGAGAAGCTTGAGAATTCAGCGTCGGCAGAGATGCTGCGCTGGGTGTGTTTCCTGTGTGCCCTGCGATACCGTCCGGTCGTGCCGGGGTGGTGATTTCGCCGCCATGCACCACCTTTTTTCTGACCTTTAGTTTGTGCTACGGGTGCGTGGACGAAAAGACCTTGATGCCGGTGATGAGCATGTAGACGCCAACCGCCCATGGCAGGCAATTCAGCTTTGACCGTTCTATGACTGTACCGGTCTTGGTGCTGAACATCGTCCCGCCTTCCTTCCAGTCGTGCAGTCGCGGCAACGACGGGTCGTGGTCTTGTGCATGATGCTGGGCCGCACGTTGCAGAATCCGCACTTGGGCAGCAGGGGTCGTCCGGACGGCAGTGTTTTGGAATTCACTCTCGCACCGCGTCCTCGTCACGGAACATGTCCGCGGCATTCATGATAGACAGTGGCTTGCGGCGCGATTTCCCCGGCGCCATTCTTGTGTGCGAAGTCCCCATCAGATTGAAGGTTGGCCGGTCGAATTCAACGTCGCCGCATCAACGGCTTCCCATGACCCTTTGCCCGTGCCATTTTCTCCGTGAGGAATTTTCAGGAGAACCGCCAAGATGGATCAAATTTGGCAGCAAGTCATCAAGCATGAGGGCGAAACTTTTTACACCTGCACCGGCCTTCCCTTCACATACGTAAGCGATGGAGTGGACGCCCCCTCCGAACGGCGTCACTGTGCGCCAGAGAAAACGCCAGACGAGCTGCGCGTTAAAGCAAGGAGGAGAGCGTCCATGGAACAGGCTACCATCATCGGCATCGACATTTCAAAGAAGA
>JAJDVJ010000124.1 GCA_022826205.1 Silicimonas sp.
CAATCCACTTCACCTGCCAAGGCCGCGGCAGCCAGGGCAAACGGGGTTAAAGGTGGTCGACCTCGAAAGAAACAGGGCGCCGAGACGCGTTTACAGAGGGCTGGTGCCCGCGAGCCTGCATCGCCGTGAACACATTCAGGACTTTGAACGTTTCTTCCTGAATCCCGGGAATTCCCGCTCCTGGCGGTAGAATTAGACCGAACCCTGAATTCTTCCACCAGAATCCGATAAGGCTTGATCGTTCGATTTCACCCGCTCATGGAATGACCGGAAAATTGAATGTGCTTCAGACCGGCGAGGTCGATGACCTCGGCGACGGAACTCCAGCGGAAGGGAACGGCAGTCCGCATGCCCGCCAACATCGGTGCACGGCAATTCTGCTGATCGTCTGAGGCCGTTACGTCCTCGCCTTTTTTGACTGCCGATGTGTAGCTAAACTATGATTAGACCGATGAGAGAAGGGACATGACGGCTGATGCGGTGGTGCGCGCACGCATCGATTCGGAGACGAAAGAGCGGGCTGTGGCGGCCCTGGACGCGATGGGGCTTTCGGTTTCCGACGCGATCCGCCTGCTGATGTTGCGGATCGCGGCTGAACAGCGTCTGCCGTTCGACGTGAAGGTTCCTGCCCCTGATACGATCAAGGCAATGCAGGAACTGGATGCCGGCAAGGGCGAGCGGTTCGAGACTCCCGCCAAACTCGTTGCCGATCTGGACATCTGATCGTGCTGGCGGTTGCTAATTCGACCAGGTATCGGAATGACGCGGAGTCGGGCAAGGCCATGGAGAAATTGCGCTCAACACGCACTTTGCTGGCTGCACGAGCTGATCTGCCCGAAAGATATCAGAATTACTCTCGTCAACAAAGCTGAAGCGGATGCCGCGACCTGCACATCGGGCTGGATTGGCCAATCGTCTGCCGGATCGAGGACGATGAGGTGCGGCTCGCGCGGACAGGGAAGCACGTGGACCAGTTCCGGATGTGGGAACAATTGGTTCAGTGGGGGAAACCAAGATCGATTGTCCATGCCAATCGCAGCGCGCCACCTCGTGTCGAGAAACTTGTGGCAGCGACGACATGCCCTTACGTGCTGTGCCCTTGACGACATTCTTCCGATGGAATGCATTGGGGATTACACACTTTATTGAAGGGCATGAAGGAAAAGTGTTGCGCTTTCGTTCTGCCCGTACATTATGTGCGGGAGAGGGTCAGGTGCACTCAACAACTGAACCGCAAGGCTGCGAGTGCCGGCGGGAAAAAAGCGCACAGGGTCCGCACAGTTGCCGCGATGTCAACGCGGCACGGAACATTCTCCATCGCCTTATGGCGGTGGCCGGGTGGGTCATCGGCTCCAAGAGCCGTCCCGGTGCGTTCGAGGGTGTTCTTGAAGACTATCGCGCCGGGTTGCCGGGCGAGGACGCGGAACGGTATACGGCTGAAGGATTTCAGTCATGTATATAAGCCCCAATGCATTTGATCGTGACTTGGAAATTCGAATACACGAACGAGTTCGCGGACTGGTAGGCCACGCTTGCGGAGAGTGAACAGGAAGACATTGCCGAGTCAGTCGGACTGCTAAAGGAGTAGGGACCCGGACCACTGTTTCCCCATTCCCAGGGGATAGACGGATTGCGGCACGATCAATTGCGTTAACTTCGCGAACAGAGTGGCGAAAAGCGTAACGACGACACCGGCGAGTGCGTCGGAGGCCTGCGTTTTGAGTTGATCTTCAACACGCGCATGTAGCATGGATGTTTGGGCAGACATGGATCGGCCTACCTTGGTTGGCGATCATGCAGCTCAGTGCTCAAGACCTAAATGGCATTGAAAGTCTTTACCGTCAGCGTATGCACCGTTCACAAACTATGTTCGGTTCGACAGCCTTGTTCTACCGACAGCGCGCAGGCGTTGTACTCCGCGCAAGATCGCGTCGGTAAAATCTGGGCTGAACGATCCGCGTGGTGAACGGTCTTCGAGGGTAAAGGAGGTCTCAAGAATATCAGCGTTCAGCTCGTCCAGAATGACCCAAAGCGGCAGATTGGTGTCGAGGCTTGCACGTCTGGCCTCGGTCTCGGGTATCTCCAAGGCCGTCCGCCCCTTATCCGGGGCTTTGCCGGTGATTGGCGCAATGAACATGACGTGATGACCGGCATCGTTCGTGATGACTATCACGACGCAGCTAGGCCTCTTTTTCCGACCTTCAGTTTCTCCGCGATCCGCCTGCCACTTCCAAGGAAAATGGTAGTCGAATACCTGTCCAGCAACCGGGAAATCAACGATCACGGAAATGAACCTCGATGCCCTTGTCCAGCAGGTTGCCCAGCTCTGCGGGCATATCGGAGACATCCAGTGCAACCTGAGACCCGCGTCCGATCGCAAGGGCCTTGTACCGCTCCATCGACATGACGACGAAGCGTGGCTTACGGTGCTTCGTGATGGCGACTGGGGCAACAGCAGCCGCCTCGAAGAGATCGCCTGTGTTGCGGGTCAGATCACCGGCTGCAAACTGTTTCACTTTAACACTCCGCGCATTTTCTGTTTTAGTAAGAATATACGGAATTTCTTAATATTCTGCAAGAGGCGAGAAGAGAAGTCCAGCCGAAGTGGGACCAGCAGCTTCCCATACCAAAATGGAATGTCACTCCAAACCTTCGGCAATTGCGCCGTAGTCGAAGAATTCAACGGCAGGACACGGCGCGGCCCACCGGCTGTTTTCGCTGGCGTTCCAGAGACGGGCCGTCTCAGTCATTCCACGTGTCCTTCAAGACGACCTTAATCGGATCATTTGATCCGTCAGATTGCACAACGACCCGCCCCAAGAGTGAAGGCAAGACAGACCGGGAGCGGCTCCGTCGCGAAGAGGCGGCGGGTCTTGAACCGGTTTGCGACGACGACGAAGGCGAATTCGATTGCTCACGGGCTCAAGCAACGATGCCTCGACCGAACCAAGCCGTCTCGCTGCGGCTTGATGCAGATGTTCTTGAGTTCTTCAAGGCGGGCGGCAATGGATACCAGACGCGCATCAACATGGTGCTGCGCAGCTACATGAAGGCAGAGCAGACAAGCTGAACGCTCGACAGGCCATTCCAGGCTGAGCGCGACCTTGGCGGTGTCGCAGACCGTCGGCATCTGGATTCTCGCAAGGCACGCGGAAACCGGCAAGGCCCAAAAATCCTTGTTCAAGGACGGCATCGCCATGCCACATTCCTTTGTGCCGAAACACGACACCAATCAAGAAGACTGCATCTGACAGTTCCAGAAGCGCGGTGAAGCCAGGCCCCGGACCGGTGGTGCCGGGAGTTGACATTTGGCGGAGGCGATCCCGTGACTGGAATGACCTCGGGAGGGGAGGCAAGACAATGGTTTCCCGCAGAAACCCGCACCCAGCTTGTTCACATCCCTCGTCCATTCCTGGTCCTCCGGACATGCGAGAAGCAATTGAGTTGGCAGCTTCTGGCGACCCGTGAATTCAGCCGCTGGCAAGCGTTGCAATTCCCTAAGGCCCCGAAACCTCCAGACACGACACCCTCGAAACGCCGTCTTCTGAACTGGACTGCCGCCACCAAAGCACCTAATGTCCTGACAAGAGCGGGAGGAACGATGGCCGAAGCAGACATCACCATCTACCTTGCGGCACCGAGGGGATTCTGTGCGGGGGTTGATCGCGCCATCAAGATCGTCGCGATGGCGCTGGAGAAATGGGGACCGCCGGTCTATGTGCGGCACGACATCGTGCACAATCGCTATGTCGTGGACGATCTCCGGTCCAAGGGAGCCGTATTTGTCGAGGAGCTCGACGAGTGCCCCGACGACCGGCCCGTGATCTTTTCTGCTCACGGCGTGCCAAAGTCCGTTCCGGCCGAGGCGAACCGCCGCAACCTGATCTACGTGGACGCCACGTGCCCGCTTGTCAGCAAGGTGCATATCGAGGCGGCCAGGCATCACGGCAACGGCCTGCAAATGATCATGGTCGGGCATGCGGGCCACCCCGAGACGCTCGGCACCATGGGACAGCTTCCAGAAGGCGAGATCCTTCTGGTGGAGACAGTCGAGGATGTCGCGCATGTCGAGCCCCGCGACCCCGACAAGCTGGCCTATATCACCCAGACCACGCTTTCGGTCGACGACACGGAGGAGATCGTCGCCGCCCTGAAGGCACGCTTCCCCTCAATTGCGGGCCCGCACAAGGAAGACATCTGCTACGCCGCAACGAACCGCCAGGCCGCCGTCAAGGCGATTGCGCCCAAGATCGACGCGCTCCTGGTGCTGGGCGCACCGAATTCTTCGAACTCGAGCCGCCTGGTCGAGGTCGGCCGGACGGCAGGCTGCAAGCATGCGCAGCTCCTGCAGCGTGCCGTGGACATCGACTGGCGCGCGATCGAAGGCGCGCGCAGCATCGGGCTCACGGCCGGCGCCTCAGCGCCCGAAATCCTGGTGAACGAGGTGCTCGACGCCTTTCGGGAACGTTTCAGCGTGACGGTCGAAGCGGTCGAGACCGCCATCGAGAACGTCGAGTTCAAGGTGCCACGAATTCTTCGGGACGCTGCTTGACGACCTGCAGGATGTGGGCGGGCCCATGACGGCGGATCGCGAGACATTGGAAGTCTACGGCCGGAAGGCGGCCGATTACGTGGCTATGGCGGATCGGGAACGCAACGACCGTCCTCTGGACGCGTTCATCAAGTCCTTGCCCGCACGGGCGCGCGTTCTCGACCTCGGCTGCGGGCCCGGCAGTGCAGCCGCACGCATGACCCAAGCCGGCATGCAGGTTGACGCATGGGACGCAACGCCGGAAATGGCCACACTTGCGCGCGAGCAGTTCGGGCTGGAGGTTCGCATTGCAACCTTTGACGAGCTCGATGCCGACGCCGTCTACGACGGCATCTATGCAAATTTCTCGCTGCTCCACACGCCTAGATCGGAAATGCCGGGACATCTGGACAGGATTGCGAAGGCGTTGACCGCGCACGGACTGCTTCATATAGGGCTCAAGACCGGCATCGGCGAAAGGCGCGATTCCCTCGGCCGCTTCTATGCATATTACGAGGAATCCGAACTCGCCGGACTTCTTGAGGCTGCCGGGTTTGAAATCTTGTCGCGTGCCACCGGCACGGAAGCGGGGCTGGATGGCGTTGAGGCCCCATGGATCGTAGTGAGGGCCAGGAAAAGTGACTGAACTCAAGCTCTATTCAATGCCGTCTTCAGGCAACAGCTACAAGGTGCGGCTGCTGCTGTCCCTGCTGCAGCGCAGCTACGCGCATGTCGCGCTCGAAGAGGACTCGCGCGAATTGGCCGGGGTTCACGAAGAAGGATGGCTTCCCTTCGGAAAGCTCCCGGTCCTCGAGCTTGGGGACGGAACCCGCCTGCCGGAATCCAACGCGATCCTTTGCTGTCTCGCAGACGGGACGGGGTTTCTCCCGGACGATCCCGTCAGGCGGGCGCATGTGCTTGCCTGGATGTTCTGGGAACAGAACCAGCATGAGGGGGTCATCGCCGTCCGGGCGGCGTTGAGGAGCTACCCAAGCCGCGCGCATGAGGCGAAGCCCGACCGCATGGCCGATCTCCTGAGCCGGGGCCACGACATACTGGGCGTCATGGAGGGCCGGCTTAAAAAGTCCGCGTGGCTGACGGGCGACAAGCCGACTGTCGCCGACATCTCCCTATACGCCTACACGCATACCGCCGAATCCAGGGGCGGATACGACCTGCAGCGATTCCCGGCCATTCGGGCATGGCTGCAGCGCATGACGGAGCAGCCCGGTTACGTCGGGCTCGATCACGTCCCTGGGTGACCGAGGTCTTTGCCTATACCGACGGCGCATGTTCGGGCAACCCGGGGCCGGGAGGATGGGGAGTGCTTCTGGTCGCCACTGACCGTGACCGCGTCGTGCGCGAACGAGAGCTTTCGGGCGGCGAGGCCCGGACCACGAACAACCGCATGGAGCTCTTGGCCGCGATTCACGCACTTGAAGCGCTGAAGCGCCCGTCCCGGCTCACGCTTGTCACCGACTCGGCCTATGTGAAGAACGGCATAACGGCCTGGATTCCCGCGTGGAAGGTCAACGGCTGGCGCACGTCAGAGAGGAAGCCGGTAAAGAACGTGGACCTATGGCAAAGGCTCGACGCGGCTCAAAGCGTGCATGACGTTCAATGGGCCTGGGTGAAAGGCCATGCCGGCCATCCGGAGAACGAGCGCGCGGACGAGCTCGCGCGACAGGGCATGGCGCCGTTCAAGAAGCGGAAGTCCGGCAAGGGATCGTCCTCAAGCACAGAATCCGAAGTGCGCCATCGCAGTGCGGCAACCCGCCCCGAACCTGGCAAGGCAAAGGCGCGGCGAGCCCGCCGCGCCAGTTGAACGCCCATCCTCAGGCCTAGTTGCCGGTTGCGCTGTCTATGCTGACCGACACGCCCGGGCCCATGGTCGAGCTGAGGGCGATCTTCTTCATGTAGGTGCCCTTCGAGCCCGATGGCTTCGCCTTTGACACGGCGTCCACGAACGCCCGGACGTTCTGGGCGAGTTTCGCCTCTTCGAACGAGGCCTTGCCGATTCCCGCGTGGACGATGCCGGCCTTCTCGACCCTGAACTGAACCTCGCCGCCCTTGGCGGCCTCGACCGCTTCCTTGACATCCATGGTCACCGTGCCGACCTTCGGGTTCGGCATCAGGTTCCGTGGCCCGAGTATCTTGCCGAGGCGGCCGACGATCGGCATCATGTCAGGAGTTGCAATGCAGCGATCGAACTCGATCGTGCCGCCCTGAATCGTCTCCATCAGGTCTTCCGCACCAACGATGTCCGCACCGGCTTCCTTGGCCTCGTCCGCCTTGGCGCCGCGCGCGAACACGGCCACTCGTAGGGACTTGCCGGTTCCGTTCGGCAACGTGACCAAGCCACGAACCATCTGGTCCGCGTGACGCGGGTCGACACCGAGGTTCATCGCGATCTCGACGGTTTCGTCGAACTTGGCGTTGGCGCCGGTCTTTATGAGAGCGACTGCCTCTTCGACCGTCACGTAATCCTTGTCAGAGATGGACTTACGAGCTGCCTTGATGCGCTTTCCGATCTTTGCCATGACCTACCCCTTCACCTCGATGCCCATCGACTTTGCCGAGCCCAGAATGATCTTCATCGCCTGGTCGATGTCGTTTGCCGAGAGATCCTTCATCTTGGCCTCGGCAATCTCGCGAAGCTGTGCGCTGGTGACCGAGCCCACGATTTCACGCGACGGGGTGTTGGCACCGGAATTCACCTTTGCCGCCTTCTTGAGAAAATGGGACGCCGGAGGCGTCTTGATGTCCATCGTGAAGGACTTGTCCTGAAAGTAGGTGACAATCGTCGGGCACGGCGCGCCCTGCTCCATGTCCTGCGTCCTGGCGTTGAACGCCTTGCAGAACTCCATGATGTTGATGCCTCGCTGGCCCAGTGCCGGGCCTACCGGCGGCGAAGGATTCGCCTGACCGGCTGGCACCTGAAGCTTCATCGTGCCAGCAATTTTCTTGGCCATCTCAGGCCTCCTTTCTCAACACTCGCGGAACGCGTCCCGCGAGATTGCAGTTGATGTGGTCCGGCCTGACGGTCGCGACCGCCTCACCTCCCACAAGGATGTGCCGCAAAGGCGGCAGACGCGCCGGATACAACGGGCAAGTTCCGTTGGCAAGCCCGTCCTGGCCAATTCTAAATTCCATTGACACGTTGTCGGCGGCCCGTTCTGGCCAGCTCGGCTCTCGGGATCATCCGGCGCAAGATCAGGTCAGGCAAGCCGCCGCGTTGGCCCAGACCAGCACCCAAGCCGCGCCGTGATTTCGGTGCTTGCCGAACCGACTGTGGTTTGGACAGATCCCGGCGCGGCATTTCCTGCTGGCTGACCGTAGCTGCAGAGGCAAGGCAAAGGACCGAATCAGGAATGCCGCCGTCTTCCTGGCCAGCTCTCCTGACATTGTCACGTGGCTCCGGCGCCACACCCGATTTGCCCCATGATGCCGACGGCAAGGAAACCAATGCAAGGTGCGCGGTCGCCTACAGCGAACTTGAAATGATCGGCACCCAGTCCGAGCGCCGCCGGACCGGCCTCGGTTTGAATCATGCAGAAGTCGGTTGTCAGAATGCTAGTTCTGCTTTGCGACCTGCGTGAACTCGAGTTCCACCGGCGTAGCGCGACCAAAAATCGAGACTGAGACCTTCAGCCGCTGGTTCTCTTCGTCAACTTCCTCGACGGTGCCGTCGAAATCCTCGAACGGACCGTCATGCACCTTGACCTTTTCGCCGACATCGAACGAGATCATGAGCTTCGGCGCGGTCTCGCCCTCTTCAACACGATTCAGGATTGAATTGACCTCGGCATCCGGCATCGGCATCGGCCGGCCCCGGGCCCCGAGGAAGCCGGTGACCCGATTGATCGAGTTTATCAGGTGATAGCCTTCGTCCGACATGTCCATCCTGACCAACACGTAGCCTGGCATGAAGCGTCGTTCGGCCGTGACTTTCTTCCCGCGCCGAATCTCGATGACCTCTTCGGTCGGAACGAGGACTTCCTCAATCTCCTCCTGGAGTCCGGCATCGTCCACAGCGTGGCGAATCTGTTCGGCAACCTTTTTTTCAAAGTTCGACAGAACGCTTACGGAATACCAGCGCTTGGCCATGGCCCTTCCTTCTCTTGATTGGGGGCGAAAGCCCCGGAGATTGTCCGAGCACAGTTCGCTTGCCGTCCGAATGCATTCAACCGTGTCGGGGAGTCATTTGCGGAATACACATGATGACGAGACAGTTCAAGTCCAGACGAGCGCCCTGAAACGAGGATGTTCTTGCGCGAGACGCATTGTGGAACGCGAGCCTGTTGGAGCGCGGCGAACGCGAGTCGCTGGTCAATGCACTGATGAGCGTATCGCTTTGGATACCGGTGTGTTTCCCGTGGCGTGTTTCCCATGGCGTCCAAATTGGGCCAACGAGGGCAATGGTCACTTTCTGGATCTAGCAGTTGCTGGTGGAGCCGAGGAAATCACTGCGGCGAGCAAGCGGGAATTCAGGCGAAGCAACCGAGTTTTCGTCGGTCGGGATTGAAAGTGCCGGGGAGTTGCTGGAAAGAGGAAAACCAATGAGTACACTCACAATCCGCCTACCGGACGACCAACTTGAACGCCTCAGGGCGCTGGCCCTGCATCGCGGGCTCAGTCTTGACGAGATGTTCGAGGAATTTGCAACCAAGGCCCTGACAGAATTCGACGTGGGGACGCGCTTTCGTGCTAGGGCCGCGGCCGGGAATCCGAGTGCCGCGTTGGAACTCCTGGACAAGCTGGATGAACGGATTGGCTGAGCCGACGTTCCGGCCCGGCTCCCCCAGACGACCATGCGGTCATCGCCGGCAGAATTGCCGGGCCCGCAACCACCACTCCCAGGTTGGCGCCCCATTTGGGCACGCATGAAAACCTGGCGCATTGTTTCCGCGGGCCGCTGTTTCGCATTGTGCCACCGGCCGTCATTCGACCTCGCGCGATACATTCAGGATCCGGCAAGGACTCATGGCGCCAAGACACAATTCACGCGCTTCTGCACGGCATTATTGACTTGCGATGAAACAACGTCACATACTTGTAGCAGTGCAGCACTTCTTACTTGAAGAAGCCCGCGGAGACGCCCCATGGCCACACCCAACGAGAAGCTCGCCACGTCGCTCGCACATCTCGAAGAGCTCCAGAAAGGTGAGAGACGGGTCTTCCGCTCTGCCGAACTGACACGTGTTCACCGGGAACGGCTGGTCAGGAACGGCTTTCTTCGGGAGGTCTTGAAGGGATGGCTGGTGTCATCCAGGCCGAATGCCGAATCCGGTGACACAACGCCATGGACTGCATCCTTCTGGGAGTTTTGTGCATCCTACAGTACGGCCCGGTTCGGTGAGGCCTGGACCCTCTCTCCCGAACAATCACTGATGCTCCATGCCGAAAACACGACCATCCCGCGACAGGTGATCATCTGTTCGCCAAAGGGGACCAACAATTCGGTCCAACTGCCCTTCGATACGTCCTTCTACGATCTCAGGCAAAGAAAGATGCCGCCTGATGCAGAACTGACCACGCGGGACGGGCTCAGACTCTTCGCGCCCGAAGCGGCACTGATCAAGGTCCCTGAAGCTTTCTTCGCTCGCAATCCGGTTGAGGTTCAGGTTGTCATGTCCGGGGTCCCCGACCTGTCCGATGTTCTGAGCAGGCTTCTCCATGGCGGCCATTCGGTCATCGCCGGGCGAATTGCCGGCGCCCTGCGCCGGCTCGGCCGCGCCGCCGAGGCTGACGAAACCCCGAAAGTCATGAAACAGGCCGGTTACGACGTCAGGGAAGCCGACCCATTCGTGCCGACGCAGACGTTCGGCATACTCGGCCAGGTGCATCCCCCCATCGTCGGTCGCCTGAAGTCCGCTTGGGCATCGTTTCGAGAGCCAATTGTCTCCGTATTTCCGAGGGCTCCAGGAAGACCACGGGACACGACAGCCTATCTGACTGTCGTCGACGAGATGTATGGAAACGACGCCTATCACTCGTTGTCGATCGAGGGTTACCGCATGACGCCGCAACTGGTCGAACGCGTCCGCGCGGGCAACTGGGACCCGCACGGAGACGAGGCCGACCGCCAGGATCGAGACGCTCTCGCGGCGCGCGGCTACTGGCAGGCATTTCAGCTTGTCCGAAGCGCCGTCGCTGACGTGATTGACGGATCAAGTCCGGGCACTCTTGCGCGCGAAGCCCACCACGAGTGGTATCGCGAAATGTTCCAGCCCAGCGTCGCGGCAGGACTGATCGGCGCTTCATCACTTGCCGGCTACCGGAACAGCGCAGTGTTCCTGCACGGATCGCGCCACGTGCCGCCCCGCTGGGAAGCTGTGCGTGATGCAATGCCTGCACTGTTCGACTTGCTTGAAAGCGAAACCGAACCGTCAGTGCGTGCGGTGCTCGGGCATTGGCTCATTGGCTACATCCACCCCTATCCGGATGGCAACGGACGCACGGCGCGCTTTCTCATGAATGTCATGCTTGCTTCGGGCGGCTATCCGTGGACCGTGATCCGCGTAGAGAGTCGTGATGCCTATCTCGCCGCGCTCGAACGTGCCAGCGTCTCACTGGACATAGAGCCGTTCGCGCGGTTTGTTGCTGACCAAGTGGAGCGGTCAATGGAACGGTAGGCGCCGGATTCAGCCATCGTCGGCGTAGCTGCCTGTCTGAGGATCGCCCTCGACATGGTCGCAAACATTTCCTGCCAATTGCCGCCGCCACCGATCGCAACGACAAGTCCCGTACGGCGCCCAATCCATCGCTGGCCGTTGGCCGAAACGGTGCAGGATCATTTCATCTTCCGGGCTCTGGCTGGACAGGTCGGGCGCTCTCCTTCGGCGAGGCTCCGGATAGGCAGGTGCACGCCGAGGCGCGCGTGAAACGGATGGAGAAGTGGCTCGCGGGCGATGAAGGCAAGGAGCCCGCGTGCCTGGGTGGGCGATCTCGTGTTCGATAGCTCGGTCTCCTTGAACGCTGCGGGCGAGATCGGTACGCCGCGCCCCTTGCCGCCGACGCCGGGAGAGTCTTGCCGGGTTCGGGCTTCGGAGCCGCTCCTGCACAGAAATCGGAGCTTTACGTCGGAGAGCCCATTACAGAAGGGAATCCACAATGATTCCAATTAGGTCGGACATGCTCTAGGTGGTAGTTGCTTAGGAGAATTCGATGTGCGTGGTCCGTGGTTCCCGCCTCTTCCTTTCGGGCAGACAAACATTCTCATGGCCAGATCGACCTTCAGAAGTTGGCGAACCCGAGAGCTTGAAAGACGCTTGCCGGAGCCGTGTTGGAATGCTCGACGGACCGCGCGGTCGAACAGACGACGCCATTTCCTTGCCCAGGTCTTTCCGACGCCTTCATGTTACCGGTGACGATTTCGTTGCGAGAGTTCCATTCCCGCCGTCTGCAACAGGTCTGCGAGATCTTCCAGCGTCGCAAACGCTAGCCTGGTGACATTCATCTCCGTGAGGACAGCCTTGTGCGGAGGCGTGCAAATTCCAGCAGTCGCTGCGACTGCATCGCGCGTCTCCAGTTTCCCCGTTGGCATGAGTGCCTCGAGGGTTTCCTCCCGACTCGGGATTTCCAGTTTGCCGACATTACGACCAAGTTGCTCCAGGACGACATCGGGCTGTTCCCGGCATCTGATGATCGACAGAGCTTGCGATTTCCGGACTTCGAACTGACGGCACGCTTCATCATGCAAGGTCCGCACAGGCTCGAAGTCGTCAATGCCTGCGTGCTCACAAATTCTGGAAATTACGGTCTCGGGATCGAACTCCATCCAGACGCTGGTCCTTTGTCCCGTGAATGTGTCTGTGAGGCCGTACTCCTGGCTGAACTGCGCAGCTTTTGGCGGCGCTTGCAGTCCACTGTAGTAAGTGTTGGCGTGGTATCCGAGCCAGGATCCACTCCATGCTTTCTCCACCAATTCGACGGCGGCCTCGAGGCGTTCGAACGTACCCAACACAACCATTGTCTCTTTGCGCGCCAGAAACTGCCGTAAGGATTCCGCGATCCCGAGAAGTCTTTCGTGCCGCTCAATCAGTTCCATTCTTCAGATCATCTGCGTCGTTGTTCGTCGTCCCTCGCCGGGCGGATCGATCGCGTTTGGTGTCTCGCCATCTCCACAGAGAACCGGACGCGATGTCCTGATCCCCGGTCAGGCACTGACGGGATACGCCTAAAGTTCGCCCGGATCGGCCTCTGACGAGAACACCGGTGCGGGAGACGGCGGCTTCGGGCCCAGACAAGCGCATTTCCGCAATGGCGACCGTACCGCTGGCATCGGTTACACAGGCGCAGGTGGATCCGGTCCGCGCCGCCACCGGATCGTCCGCAAGGCGACAGCGCGCACTGGAAGACCGCCGTCTGACTACATGGATGGGCATCGGGAATCTTGACCGATGAGGTGCCAGCATCCGGCGCCGGCCAGGACATGGGAACCCGTCCCGTCGCCGATGGTTCGCGCGATCGGGTCACTCGATTCCGAGCACGAGTCTTGGCAGTGCAAGGGACAGTTCCGGTACGAAGGTCACGACGAGCACCATGGGAAGATGGCCGAGGACGAGCAGTTTCATGGTGGGACCGACATACTTGTCGAGCGTGAGCTTGCTCACCCCGGCTGCCATGTAGAGCATCGGGGCACAGGGCGGGGACACGTTTCCGAGACCGAGGTTGGTGCCGACAATCGCCGCGAAGTGGATGGGATGCACTCCGACCTCCTTTGCAACCGGCAGCAGGATGATCGCCGCCAGCACGCTGCCTGACACGTCGTCGACGATCATGCCGATCAGCAACAGGATGACATTGATGATCAGCAGCACGAGGACCCGGTTCTCGGTCAACGCGACCAATGCCTCGGCGACTTCCTTGGGTACCTGCTGGAGGATCATGGCGCGGCTCATGACGAACAGGAAGAACAGCACTGCAATGATCGAACCGGTGGTGATCGCGGCACGTGCAATGGTCGATGGAAAGTTCCTGATCGTCAGCCCACGGTAGAACAGGAACCCGACGGGGATGGCGTAAACCAGAGCGATTGCCGCCGCCTCGGTCGGGGTGGCGATGCCGGAATAAATGGTTCCAAGGATGATGATCGGCATGAGCAGGGCCCAGAACGCCTCGATCCCGGTCCTGGAGATGTTTCCCAGCGCCTCCTTGAGCGGGATCTTTTCCTCGACCTTGATGGTGTCGACATTGCGAAGGAACAGGAAGTTCAGGCAAACGTAGACAACCGTCAGGATGGCGCCAGGAATCACCGTCGAAAGGAATGCCGCACCCACCGACAGCCCGCCGGTCACCGCGAACACGATCATCGGGATCGATGGCGGGATCATCAGCGCCAAAACCGACGAGCAGGCCACAAGCGCCGTGGCGTGGCCGGCGGGATAACCTTCCTTGACCATGCGCGGGATCATGATTTGCCCGATGGCGGCGATCGCCGCCGACGACGAGCCGGAAATCGCCCCGAACAGTGCGCAGGTCACCACGGTCACCGCGCCCAGTCCCCCCTTGAGGCGGCCGACGAAGGCGTTCACGAAGGCCAGGAGCCTGTCGGAGATGCCGCCTTCAGCCATCAAGGTTCCGGCCATGACAAATAGCGGCAGCGCCAAAAGGGCGAAACTCGAGGTCGTCTGGTAGGCATACGGAATGAGGAACGACACATCCGATCCGGAGGCAGCGGCGAAGACCAGTGCGCCGATGCCAAACGCAAATGCGATCGGCATCTCGGAAAGGAGCAGGACGACAATGAGCCCGAGGGAGGCAATGAAGATCAGCATCGCCTAGCGCTCCCTCTCCCTGCCCAGATGCGCCAGCAGGTCGGCAAGCTGGTTGACGGCCTGCAGCACCATGTAGGCCGTCGTGCCGATGAACCCGAAGATGAGCGAGGCCGACCACCATCCCTTCGGCCAGCGCATGTAGGAACTCAGACGCCCGGTCTGGATCTCGAACAGTGCGTACCGGATCGCAAAGTATCCAAACACCGCGCACGCGATGATGCCGAGAACCGTCATCAGCAGCCTGACACCGCGCACCGCATTCTGGTTTTTCACGACCATGGTCAGGATCCCGCCGTGGATATGCTCGCCGTTGCGGGTGACGTAGGCCACGCCGAGAAAGTAGAACCAGGCGCCGAACAGCAGCGCAAGTTCCTCGATGCCGACGAATGGCGAGGCAAAGACGTACCGGAGAACGACCTGGACGAACATCAGGGTGGCGAGGCAGAGGCCGAACGCGATGATGAAGACGTAGAGTATCCGTTCGAAGACCGCCTCCGCCGAAACGATCCAGCGCAACCGTTCCGCCAGTGCGCCTTCTGGTATCGCGGTCAGATGTTCCGGGGGTTCAGGGTCGCTGAGTTCGGGGTCGAAGATGAACGACGCCGCACCCACGGGTGACCGAGGGCGCTGTTTGGATTCGCGTTCCATGATGCTGTTCCAGGTCCACACGAGCCCGGGCGCCTGGGCGCCCGGACGGGTCTTCGGAAAGGAAGGGGCTGATCGCGCTAATTGATGCCCACGACGCCCCGGATCTTGTCCATGATGTCCTTGCCGACGACGGACTCCATCATCGGCCATTCGTTGTCGTAGACGATCTGCTTGGCGGCGCTCATCTGTTCATCGGTGAGCTCGATGACGTTGATGCCAGCATCGCGGGCCTTCTGCAGGAACTCGTTGCTCTTGCGCTCGGCCTCATCCCAGGACCACGCGATGGTCGTGTCCGCCGCCGCTTGCAGATTGCCGCGAACGTCTTCAGGCAGGCCGTCCCACCAAGCCTTGTTCACGAGCCAGAACGCGACCTCGAAGTAATCGTTTGTGAGGATATTGGCTTCGAGGACGTCGCGGAGCGTGTAGGTCTCGACCGCGGTCGAGAACGACCGCGCGTCCACAGTTCCGAGCTGCAAGGCGGTGTGCACCTCGGACAATGGTATGGGAACCGCAGCGAATCCCAGGCTGTTGAAGCGGTCGACGGCGATGGAGAGACCTGGGACGCGGATCTTCATGCCGCCCGGGCCGTCGGGATAGTTGACCGGAAGTTCGCCCACGCCCTTTCTGATGACCACGGATCCGAAATCGGTCGGGATGATCCCGACGGCGTAAATGCCGAGGTCCGCCAACATGTCATTGTAGACGTCCAGCATGCCGGCGCCGGGTCCGTAGAGCTGTTTCGCTTCCTCCCAGTTCGAGACGATGTAGCCGAGGTAGATGAGGTCCAGGCGCTTGTCGAAGTCAGACGACGCCCAGGTGAGCGTCATCGGGATGACACCCTGCATGGACTGTTCGAACAGCGACACCCAGTCCCCGAGGTCGCCGCCCAGATGATATGCGATCGAGACCCCGCTGGCGTCTCCCAGCTCCGCCATGAAGCGTTCGGAGATGGCATGGAACACGTGGTCGGTGTTCATCGCGTGCGCGAGGATGAATTCTTCATCCGCGTTTGCAGCCGTAGCCCAGGCGCCCGCTGCAATGGTCGCCGCGGCAACCCCGGCCGTGAACGGTTTGCGAAATCGTTTCTGCATGACTTTGTCCTCCTTCCAGCAGTGGTAGTCAGCAATATTTCCCCGGAAGTTCCCTCCCCCGGGGCTCAGATCTTCACGTAGACCTGTCCGTTCTCCGTCTTCACCGGATAGGTGTTGAGGCCGGTGCAGGGTGGCGGCGAGACCACATTGCCCGACCGAATGTCGAACCGGCCTTGGTGAAGCGGGCACTCGATGACATGGCCCGTCAGGAGCCCTGCCTCGAGATGCTCGTCCTCGTGCGTGCAGATGCCGTCGGTGCAGTAGAATCCGTCCTCGGCGTTGTAGATCGCATAGGTGCGACCGGCGTGATCCCAGCGGATGAGATCTTCCTCGTCGATGTCGTCGCAGGCGCAGGCGTGAATCCAGTCGGCCATGTCGGTGATCCTCACACGTGGAACACCTGTCGGCGCGTGAGCGCCTCCAGGAGCTTTTCCTGTTCGTTCGGCAACATCGACACGGAGGTCCGTGCGTCGGGATAGCTGCCGTCAGTCACCGCGGACCGGTAGTCGCGAAGGGCGCGCAGGCGTTCGGCGGCGAGCTGGTTGCGGATTGATCGAAGGTCGGCGAACGCGTGGGCGTGCGCGGGAGCAGGGTCGGACTCTCCACAGATGTCCACGAGAAACATGAAAATCACGTCGCCCGAGGATCCGGCGCCGATCGAATGGGTGACGAGTCTTGTCAGAGGATTGATCGCAGCCAATGCTTCGGCTGCCACGCACTCGACCTCGGCGGCATAGGCGCCAGCGTCCTCGAGCCGGCGAAAGTCCTCCGCAAGCTCGAAAGCCTCGTCCGCTGTCTTGCCGATGATCCGCAGCCCGCCTCGCCAGGTCGAGAGCCGCGGCACCAGTCCGAGATGGCCCTGCACGCACAACCCTTCCTCGGCCAGCATCTCCACCATGCGCAGGCTTCGCGGCGTGTAGACGGCATCAGCGCCGTTTTCCGCCGCCTTGACGGCGGCACGCAGAATATCGTCCGGAGTTTGGTGTGCCGTCATCGGCAGATCCGCGATCGTGAAGGTTTCCGGCGCGCCGGCCCGGACCGCCGGGAGGTCGCCGTCGGACGTGTTCAGCAAATCGATGCCGGCTTCCGCACAGGCCGCCGCCTCCTCCTCCGTTGCAGGGCAGGTCTGGCAGAGTCTGCGCCGGCCTTTCAGGGCAACGATGTCAGCCACCGTGAGGTTGCGCTCGGCCGGTCTCCCGCCGTAGGTGTAGATGCGCCTGCGGTTCACTGCATCGTCGCCCTGGAAATCTTCTCGTACGCGCCGCCTTCGGTAATCATGTGCGGCGCCTGCCGGATCCAGGCGGACTTCGTGCCGTGACCGAGCGACCGCCTGGCGACCACCCAGAAGAGATCGATGTTCGTTCGCCAGAACCCCGGATCAGGCGCCGGGGTCTGGTCGACCACTTCCCTGTGCAGCTCGGGAAGGGAATAGAACGGAACCTGCGGGTAGAGGTGGTGCTCCACGTGGTTGTTCATGTTGAGGTAGAGGAAACGACCGATCCAGTTCGTCCTGAATGACCGCGTGCTCTCGATGATCGAGGGCGAGTTCTCCTGCAACTCCGCGTGCTGGATGATGTTGAACATCAGCATGATCGGACCGCCAAGAAGGCGGGGCAGAACATAGAACCACAGCGGCCAGGTTGTTCCGGAAGCGATCAGGACGGCGATGCCGAGGTAGACGGCCGAGAAGATGCGCGCGTTCCGGGTCATCTTCGGAAGCTCCGCTTCCGGTGTCACGTCCCGCATCAGGTCGGTATACCGCTTCGTCGCGAGCTGCCAGAGAACGCGCGCCTGGAAGACGTGTACCGACATTCCGCTGACGTCGTAGAGCCACCCCTTGAAATCTAGCGGCGTGTCGAATGGCATCTGGCTGTCACGACCGACGTACCATGTATAGGTGTGGTGGTTCGTGTGCGTGTACCGCCGGTGAAGTGGCTCCTCGCCATACAGGAGGGACATGGTCCAGAAGACCAATTCGTTGAGCCAGCGCGTGCGGAATGCCGTTCCGTGTGCCGTCTCGTGGCTGAGCGAGTAGGACGGCACCGACATGACGACACCGAAAACGAACATCGCCGGCCAGACGTAGAGTGTCCCCAGTGACAGCCAGATGCATGTTCCCGTCGCAGCCATCGCGCCGACCCAGGCGGCGAGATAGGCAAGGCCCGGACGGTCACTCCGGCGGGCAAGGGACTTCAATCGCTGGCGATCGATCCGGATGCCCGTCGAGGCCGCATTCGTTATGACACTGCCGGAGGGGTCTCGGCGCGAGGCCGGTTCCACACGCGACATTGTCCGGGTGCCCTTGCGACCTGGGCGGCTGATTTCCATCGTGAGATCCATTGTTCCTTCCCCCAGTTACCGGGGCATGACCGCACCTTCCGATGCGGGTCCCACGTGCTCCAGGTAGTGCTTGAGATAACCGCGCGTGACGCGGGCTGGCATCGGCGGTCGGTTGGCCCGCCGCGCGGACAGCACTGCCGGATCCACCTCGATGTCCAACCTGCGCCCGGCCAGATCGATCCGAACCGGATCGCCGTCCTCGACGAGCGCGATCGGCCCGCCGCGTGCTGCTTCCGGCGTGACGTACCCGATTGCGGGCCCGTGCGTGGCCCCTGAAAACCGTCCGTCGGTGACAAGGGCGCAACTGTCGCCGAGGCCGGCTCCCATCAGTGCCGACGTGGCGCCGAGCATTTCGCGCATGCCGGGCCCGCCGCGCGGCCCCTCGTTCCGGATCACGATGCACGTGCCCGGGTCGATGACCGAACCGCGCAACGCGTCGATCGCGCTTTCCTCATCCTCGAATACGCGCGCCGGCAGGACGGCGTCCCACATGTCCCGGGTAACGCCGGATGCCTTGACCACGGCACCGTCCGGGGCGAGGCCGCCCTTGAGAACGAAAATCGATCCTTCCGTATCGACCGGGTTGTCCCGCCCGCGAATGCACGCGGGATTGCAGACCGCGGCCTCACCGACAATTTCCCCGGTGGTCACGCCGCCGACCGTGCGGGTTTCCGGGTGGATCAGGTCTCCGAGCGCCCGCATCACCGCCGGCACCCCTCCGGCTTCGCCAAGGTCCGTCACGCCCCAAGGCCCGGATGGTGCGAGATCGACGAGGGTCGGCGTATCGCGGCTCAACCGGTCCCAGGCACGGAAATCCACTTCGGCGCCCGCCTCTTTCGCCATGGCAATCATGTGCAGCACCATGTTGGTGGAGCCGCTGACGGCCATGCCGACCCGCATGGCGTTTTCGAAGGCTTCCGGCGTCAGGATCCTGGACGGGCGGAGGTCGTCCCTGACCATTTCCATGATACGCATGCCGGTGTATTTCGCTGCGCGCAGCTGGTGGTTGCTTCCGGCACACAGGGTGCCGGTGTTGGGCAGCGCGAGCCCCAGGGCTTCCGTGTAGATACCTGCGGTGTTCCCGGACGTGGCCGTATCGGAGGCGCCCGGAAACGGGAAGTGGTTGTCCTCGAGACCCTTCAGGTCTTCCCGGCTCAAGGCTCCGCGCAGGTGCTCGCCGACACCGTCGTAGACGGTTTCCAGAAAGACCTTGCGCGACTTGTGGACCCCGGCCCTGGTCGGCCCGCCGTAGAGCATGATGGCAGGCAGGTCCAGGCGCGCCGCCGCCATCGCCATGCCCGGCACGACCTTGTCGCCCGAACCGATGAGGACCATCGCGTCGAAGCGGTGACCCTCAACCATCAGCTCGATCATGTCGGCGATGAGATCGCGGCTCGGAAGTACATAGCGCATGCCGACCGAAGCGAAGGTCTCGCTATCCGTAACGTGGAACGTATTGAATTCGCAGGGCGTTCCTCCGGCCATGCGAATCCCGGACTTGACCGCATCACCGACCTGCCTCAGGTGAATGTTTTCCGGCGAAAACTCTTGGTAGGTGTTGACGACCGCGATCATGGGGCGTTCGAACTCTTCGTCGATCAGGCCGGCGCCTTTCGCCCAGGCGCGTTGCAGCGAACGCTCCACCCCGCGAAACTGCAGGTGACTGCGTGTCGGAATGACTGGATCGCATGATGCGCGACTCTTCCTTGGCGGGCGTGGGTCCATGCAGGATCACCTACTGCCGCTCTCGAGACGCACCTACAGACAGTCAGGAAAAACCGTAAATACAGGCGCAGACGGCCAGGAGTTCAGGTGCTATCCGGTCACGTAAGCAGGCCCGAGCGGACGGCACGGTCCGGGCTGGCCGAATTCCAGATCCATGCGATCATCCGAGGATCGATCCTGCCGCATGTCACGCTCCGGTCATAGAGGCTCCCATGTACGAGAACATGATCAGTATCGATCGTGACGCTTCGGAAAGCTTCCAGATGCAGATCCGCCGGCAAATCGCGATGGGGATCGTCAACAGGCAGTTCGCGCCGCATCGGCCTCTGCCTTCGATTCGCCGGCTGGCGGCGGAATTGGGTGTCAGCGTGACGACCGTCGCGCTTGCCTACGATACACTGAAGCAGGACGGATTCGTGGAGGCCCGGACGCGTTCCGGCTTCTTTGTCAACCAGGACGTCCTCGCTGATCCTGCCCATGCGTTGCAGGCGGGCGTTGCAGACAAGATCGCCACACTGCCGGACAGGATCGACTACAAGGAGTTCTTCAGTGGCCGCACGTTCAACCTGCGGCACGTCGCGAAGCCGGCAGATTGTCTCATCCGGTTCCGTTACCCGTTCGTATGCGGCCTGATCGACCCGTCGCTCTTCCCGATTGCGAGCTGGCGCGAGTGCGTCCGGGATTCCGTCAACGTGGTCGAGGTCAGGAATTGGGCAACGGACTATTCCGCCGTCGATGACAGCATGTTGATCGAACAGCTCATTCAGCGCGTGCTCGCCAAGCGAGGGATCGTTGCGCATCCGGACGAAGTGCTGGTAACCGTCGGAGGCCAGCAGGCCCTGTATCTTGCAATCAAGCTCCTGTTGTCGCCGGGTGAAACCCTAGGGGTCGAAGATCCCGGGTACCCGGACGTGATCAACATGGCCAAGATCGAAGGCATCGACGTCGAACGGCTCGCCATCGATCAGGATGGCCTGATCCTGTCAAGGAACGCACATCGCTGCAAGTGCCTCTTCGTTACCCCTAGCCACCAGTTTCCGACGACCGTCACGATGCCGCTCGACCGCAAGCTCGAATTGCTGAAACGCACGAAAGACTTGGGACAATTCATCATCGAGGATGACTACGAAGCCGATATCAGCTTCAACCTCGCGCAGCCGCGGGCCCTCAAGAGCCTCGATGACTGGGGAAACGTCACCTATATCGGCAGCCTTTCGAAATCCCTCCTGCCCGGATTGCGCATTGGCTACCTGGTTGCGGACCGGGAGTTTATCCGGGAGGCAAGGGCGTTGCGGCACCATATTCTTCGCCACCCTCCGGTGAACAACCAGCGCAGCGTGGCACTGTTTCTCCAGCGGGGATACTATGACCGATTTGTCGCGAAGATCACCGGGATTTACCGGCGGCGATGCGAGGTCATGCACGAGGCTCTGGAGGACCATTTCCCGGGTTATGCCGTGAAGCCGGAGTATGGCGGAGGAAGCATCTGGCTCAGGCTGCCGGAGGGCGCGGATGCCCGCGTTCTCAGTGACCTGGTGCAGGCAGACGGCGTGTTCTTCGAAACCGTAAGCGATGGAGTGGACGCCCCCTCCGAACGGCGTCACTGTGCGCCAGAGAAAACGCCAGACGAGCTGCGCGTTAAAGCAAGGAGGAGAGCGTCCATGGAACAGGCTACCATCATCGGCATCGACATTTCAAAGAAGA
>JAJDVJ010000164.1 GCA_022826205.1 Silicimonas sp.
GTTGAAGCCGTCAACAGTCATCGTCGGTGTATGGTCTGCCATGAAGCAACCTCCGGTCAGGGTGAATGGACCGGAAGATGCTCTCGCGCGAGGGCGGACAAAATCAAGGCGCGGGCGAAACGCCGTGCTTTAACCGCTTACTCGAAACCGGCGGTTTCACGTTTTCCGACGAGAGGAACAACCGCAACCACATTCGCCTCGGATATTCGGTGATAAGGCAATCTCTCATCCCGGAAGGCATCGGCAAGATCGCACGGGCACTCCCCCGTGCAGACTGCGCCTGACCGGGACCATGTTGTTCTTCGGATGTGCCGCGACCGAAGCGAAGGATCCGCCCGATGACCTTTTCCCGTCAATCCCGAACCTGGCGACTGTGTTCGGCCCTGCACCGTTCGTCCTGCGGTGCACGGGGGAAGCACCGATTTTCCGGGCGGGGGGGCAAACTCCAGCCAAAAGTTGCCGCATCCGGTCTGTCGCGGGTTCTCCGCTCAGCCATCGGCAGGACCGGCTGCGTCCGATCCAACACCTGGATCTGCGTTCGCGCGCTCGCTCGGACCAATGGCGTTTTCGCGCCCGCCGTTCACTTCCGGGAGTCCTTCGCCCTGGCGGGGAAGCAATGCAGCCGGTTTAGACCACCAGCTTGTCGATGCGCAGATTCAGCATGGCGCGGTTGCGCTTGCGCAACGCAAGTGGCGTTCTTCCATAGGCCTGCTTGAAACGTTTCGAAAAATGCGTGCCGTCGTAGAAGCCGCATTCGTAGGCGATTTCAGTGATGGCGCGGCTGGTGTTGCAGATCATCCAGTGAGAATGTTCGAGCCGCATTTTCCGCCAGAACTGGGATGGCAGCATCCCGGCATGCGCCTTAAACACGCGATCCAGCTGCGACTTGGAGATTCCGATTGCCCCGGCAATTTCCTGGATAGGCCTGTGCTGCCCAATATGCATCTCCATCAGGTTGATTGCCCTCTCGATATGCGGATTTCCGCACATCGCCAGACGTTCGTAGGACCGGCTCGGCAGGTGATGCGCAGCGCGGTGCCGGTCGACAAGCATGGCGCGCAGACCCTTGAGTGCACGTGCCTTGCCGAAATGGCGCAAGATCACTTCCGTCGCAAGATCGATCGCGGCGGTGCCTCCCGGGCAGGTGATGATATTGTCGTCGATTACGTACGTCTCGTCGGTGACAGGTCGTACATCCGGAAACATGGCTTCCAGGTCCGGCTTGTGCGTCAGGTGCACGCCACATCTCCGACCGGACATTAGTCCCGCCTCCGCCAGTATGAAACCGCCGGTGCAGAGCCCAACCAGTGTTGCGCCCCTTGTCCGGCTTTCGTGCAGGAATGAAGTCAGCTCTTCGCCGATGTCGAGGCAGTCCGGCAGCAGGCCGCCGACCACGATGACGTAGTCATGGCTCCCGTCGTTCTCTCCGGCATCAAGACAGGAGATTTCCGCGCCACAGCTGGATCTCGCCGGCCGTCCGTCGCGTGTCACGATCGACCACCTGCATTGAAGCTGCCGGCTGCGGTCGGCCACGTCGCCGGCGTGCCGGAGGCTGTCCATGAAACCGGCGAAGGGCAGCAGCGTGAAATTCGGCGCCAGGATGAAACAGGCGTCGATGAACGATGAGTCCCCTGTCGGCTCAATGGTTGCCGGCGTCCTTGTACGTGACATGTTTTCGAGCAGTTCCTTTCAAGCATACAAGAAAATGCATGATCCATACCATTATTCGCCAGATTGCCATGCCAGACTGACGCTTGACAACCCCTGTCCCGGCAGCGGGACAGAAGGCAAGCGGAAGGGCCATGCCCATGCACTGGAAGCGAACCTACACCGCCATTGACGCACATTGCGAAGGGGAGGTCGGCCGAGTGATGACGGGCGGGCTAATGGACCTGCCGGGCCAGACCATTCTCGACAAGTTCGTTTACCTGAACGGCGATGGCGACTGGATCCGGAAGTTCTGTGTTCAGGAACCGCGCGGCGGGGCAGAGAAGACGATGAACCTGCTTCTGCCCCCGACGGACCCGGAGACCGTGGCTGGCTTCATACCGATGCATGGCGATGGCGGCTATGCCATGTCCGGCTCCAACGCCATGTGCGTCGCAACCGTGTTGCTGGAGACCGGGATGGTGGCGATGTCGGAACCGGTAACGGCCTTCGTCCTGGAAACCGCTGCCGGACCGGTCGGCATTTCCGCACGGTGCCGGAACGGCCGCTGCGAGGAGGTCACCGTCACCGCCGTGCCGAGCTTCGTCCATCGGCTGGACTTTCCGGTCGAGACCGAGGGGCTTGGAACTCTGACTGTCGATGTCGCCTATGGTGGCACCTACTACGCATTCATCGACGCCGCAGCCCTGGGATTTTCGTTGACCCCCGACGAAGCCGGCGACCTTGTCGAACTCGGAAGCAGCCTCAAGCCGTTCATCCGGGAACAGGTCAGGCCGGATCATCCGGCCGACGACGAATTGAACAAGGCCGGGCTGAAGGTGCTGCCGTTCTTCTGCCTGCCGCCCGGCAAGGACCGGGATCACTACCGGAACACAAACATCATACCGCCGGCCCGGATTGACCGATCGCCCTGCGGCACGGGCTGCGCCGCCCGGCTCGCCGTCCTGCACGCCCGCGGTCAGGCAAAGCCGGGTCAGGTCGTGGAGTTCCGGTCGATGATCGACGGCGTGTTCCGGACGCGGATCGTTCGGACTTTATACCTCGGCGACCGCGAAGCGGTCATCCCGGAACTGACCGGCCGCGCCTGGATCTACGGCATTTCACAGATCGGGGTCGACCCGGACGACCCGTTCCCGCTCGGCTACACGCTCTCCGACACATGGGGGCGAACGACATGACACGGATCGAACCGGCGTCCGGCGAGTGGGCACGTCCGGCACTGCCAACGCAGCCCAGCCAGATCGGCACCAGCAACCGGTGCCAACGACGCAATCTTTAGCCAAAGGAGACAGACATGAAGATCACGGGACAACAGGTGCGAACAGCACTCGGACATACGGCAGGGATCGCGCTCGCAGCGGGCCTCGCCCTGACCGCTCCCACGACGGCCACGGCTGCCGACATGAGGATCAAGCTCGCCGGCGTCGTGCCCATCGACCACTACGGAAACAAGATGCTCGAGCAGATCAAGGCGGACATCGAGGCCGCAGACGTCGGTCTCCGGGTCTCCCTGTTTCCGGCTGGTCAGCTCGGTTCCGGCGAGGAACTGCTCGAAGACACGATCCGCGGCAATATCGATCTCGCTCACGCGTTCGTCTACGCTCACAAGGACCCGGTGCTGGAGCTCACCTCCCTGCCTTACCTGGTGAGCTCCTTCGCGGAAGCGGAAGCCGTCTACGGCGATCCCGACTCGGCATTCAACCAGATCTTCCGCGAGCGCCTGGATGCCCTCGGCCTCGTCATGCTCGGAACGACGGTGGAAGGCCTGATCGGCGTCGTCGCGAGCAAGAAGCCGGACAACTACGCGGAAATCGGACCGAAGAACGCGAACATTCGCGTCTGGAGTTCGCAGATCGCCAAGGCGATGACCGAGGAAATGGGTTTCGCGGCCACGACGATGAACTGGGCGGAGGTGTTTCCGGCGATCCAGGCCGGGACCGTCGATGGCGCAATCTGCTGCACCGCGCAGATCACCTACACGGTGTTCGCCCAAAGCGACGTCGGGAAATACTACATCCCCTACAATGCGACCGTTGAAGCAACAAACTACTACGCCAGCAAGAAGACCTGGGAGAAACTCGACGACGCGCAGCGGGCAGCCATTCGCGCCGCCGTCGACCGCGCAGCCGCGGGCTTCAACGCCTGGGCCCGCGAAAACGAACAGGCCTATCTCAACAAGCTCGAGGAACGCGGCTACGAGGTCCTTTACCTGACCGACGAGCAGTTGGCCGCAATCGCCGATCACATGCGGGCAACCGTGTGGCCGATCGCCGTGGACGTCGTCGGGCAGGACGTGCTCGACCGGCTCCTGGCCGACTGACACCCACGAATTGCCCTGGAAAACGCGGGCGGGACGCGCTCGTCCCCCCGCCACCTCCCGAGGACACGCCATGTCAAGTCTTTCCGGCCGCCTGCCGCCACGCCTCGACCGGCTGGTCGACGGCATGATCGCGGCGAAGGGCGTCTTCCTGATCATTGCCTGCCTCGTCATGGCGTTCACTTTCCTTTTCGTCGTCGTGCTTCGCTACGGCTTCGGCGCGGACCTGTTCGCCTACGAGGAGTGGCTCCTCATCATCTGCTTCTGGCTCTACTTCATCGGCGGCGCCGTCGGCACATTCGAGCAGACCCACGTCAGCGCCGACCTTCTCAGCTACGTCATCAGGGACAGACGCCTCACAAAGGCGCGCCTAGTCTTCGTCAACGTGATCGAGTTCCTGGTGTGCCTCGCCGTGATCTACTGGGCAGTCCTCATGCTCCTCGACGAGATCGCGGCCTACCCGCGGTGGCAAACGACGATTGCGCTGCAGATCCCGTTCGTGGTGCCGCGCGTCGGCATTCTCGTCGGTTTCGCGTTCATGGCCTTCTACAGCGCGCTCCATCTCTCCGTGCTGCTGCGGCACGACGACGAACACACCAACAACCTGCCGGATCCGCCAATGGATCGACCCAACTCGGGGGAACAGTCATGATACTCCTGGCTAGCCTCGTCACGCTTTGCGTGCTGCTGATCGTCGGCGTCACCGTTCCGATCGCGTTCGGTGCGGTCCTCGTCATCATCTGGGCGTTCGGCGGCCACGAAGTCTCCGGCTTCCTGCCCGCGGGCCATTGGAAGATGAACTCCGTCGTAATCCTCGCCATTCCGCTGTTCATCCTTGCCGGAGCCATTATGGAACGCGGAAAGATCGCTGCGCCACTGGTCGACCTCGCGGAACTGTTCGTCGGCGGAATCAAGGGCGGACTCAGCGCCGCGGCGGTCTTTGCGAGCGCCATATTCGGATCGATCTCCGGCAGTGCCGCAGCCACGCTCACGTGCATCGGCTCGATCATGATGCCGCACCTGCGCCGCGCAAACTATCCTGAAGGCATGTCTGCGGCGCTCATCGTCAGCGCCTGCCCGCTCGGCCTGCTCATCCCGCCGAGCTCGATCCAGATTCTCTATGCCTGGGTGGCCCAGCAGTCGGTCCTCAAGTGCTTCCTGGCGACGGTGATCCCCGGCCTGATCCTGGTCTTCCTCCTTTGCGTCGTCAATTTCATCATGTTGCGCGGGGTGAAGGACGTGAAGGTGGAGCGGCTCGCAGGAGGTTTCGGCAAGGAATTCCGTCTTCGTTCGGGCCGGGCCTTCCCCGCGCTGCTCATGCCGATCATCATTCTCGGCGGAATTTATGGCGGCATCATGACGCCCACCGAAGCCGCAGGCGTTGCCGTGGTCTACGCGATCCCGGTCGGCCTCTACGTTTACAAGGGGATGAACCGGGCCGAGTTCTGGGAATGCCTCCGGCACGCGGGAACGACGATCGGAGTCGTCATGCTGATGGTCTTCATGGTGCTGATCGTAAGCCGTTTCCTCATTTTCGAGGACATCCCCGGAATGGCGCAGGATCTCGTGTATTCGATCTCCGAGAACCCGATCGTCATCCTGCTGATGGTCAACTTCGTGATGATCCTGATCGGCATGCTGATGGACGACATCAGCGGCCTGCTCCTGTCGGCCCCGCTGCTGCTGCCCATCGTCACGGGCGTGGGCATGGATCCCGTGCACTTCGCGGCGGTGCTCGGCGTGAACCTGGGCATGGCGAACATCACGCCGCCCACCGCGCCGCTCCTCTACCTCGGCGCACGCGTCACCGAAACCCCGGTCAACAAGATGCTGGCGCCAACACTGATAATGATCGTCTTTGCCTGGTTTCCAACGCTGCTCCTGACCACGTTTGCGCCGGACCTGGCCCTCTGGCTGCCGAGGCTGGTGTTCGGATGAGTGCTGGCTCCCTGCACCGCGTCGCACGGCGCAAGTCCTGACTGGGCGCAAATCCATGGTTCCTTCTCGATCGGGCGGTCTTGTCCCCATGACCGCCCTCGCCCTCCACGACATCGAGGGCAAGGACGTCGAGGCCGACCCGGTCGAGGCCTATGCCTGGATCAATCTTGCACCGGTGCCGTGAATGCCCGAGGCGCTGTAGGTGCGCGAAGCGCTCGCGAAATACATGACCGCGGAAGAGTTCAACCTGGACCGGGACCTCGCCAGGAAGATCAAGGCCGGACCAGGATGCGTACTCATGGCATGTTGCCCTATGTCCCGGTCCGGCATCAATTTCCGCAGGACGACGCTTCCCTGTGTCATTCCGAACGTGGGACAGAACGACCTGCAGCTGCACCGCGGTCTTGACGCAATCGCTACCGCATGTCCTACGCATGGCTACGACCCGCATTCAGACGCACGTCGAAGCACCGACGCCAGGATTTATGCAACTGGAAAAGCCCACGGCGCTCGAAGCCGGTGCGCGCGCATCATCCGAGGTTCTTCCGGTAGGCGAGGCCACCCCAATCTGCACAGAAGCCAAGCAGCCCTTCGTGCAGCAAGAAACGTCAGCGCTTGCCGCCGAAACCCGCGCTCAAGTCCTCGCGAAGGACAACGCCACCCATGCCTTCATGTGACGGGCCAAGGAACGCCCCGGTCACGAACCCCTCGTCGCCGCCCGTCTGGACAAACGTGTTGCCCCGCACCGAAATCCGGTAGCTCAACTGCCCGTCGTTCCATGCGGCCCCGCTCCCCTCCGGTCCCGGGGCCGTATTGGCGGACCAATATTCGAGTCTGGAGAAGTCCAGCGAGCCCGACAGGGTAGGCAGGTCGACGGTCAGTTCGGCCGCGCCGGCGACGCTCTCCGCGTGCGGCGTGAACCCGAGGAGACGGCCCGACCAGCGAACGCTGCCGGAAAGGGCGGTGCTCGCTTCCAGGTCGGCATTCGGGATCGGACCCATCGCCCAAGGCTGCGCCAGCCCATTCCGCAACGCTGCACCGAAGGCGACGTCCTGCTCTCCGATTCCGATCTCCCCTCTGACATGCATGGAGATGTCGGACCATGGGCCCAGCTCTTCCGGGACGCGATCCAACGTGGTGCCGGTCTCGATGCGTCCGTACACTGCCTGAAGAGCTTCACGGTCAAGGGGATGCAAGACGTGTGCGGACAGCCCTTCGCTGCCACCGGCCACCATGAGGGTCTCCGGGAACCGCTCCGGATCCACGTGATTTCGTCCGAGCAGATGGATGAGTTCGTGCGCGATGACACCCAACCGCTCCAGCCCCTCGATCTGCGTAGGGTCCACCCAGACCCGGCCCGCGACGATCTCGATGCCAAAGGGGACCTCCGGCTCACCCGTGGGCAGGATTGCATATCGCGGCTCCGCAAGACCGATGTCCCCGTCCGCCGGCGGGATGGCTTCGGCTTGCCATTTCGCTTGCGGCGCGAAGGTGACCAGGATTTCACCGTTTCCGGGCACCAATGAGCCGCTGGGCATGGGGTCGGGATTGAACCGCAGCTGCCACTCACGCGGCAAGGCCGCGTTGATTGCCTGCACGACGCGGACGGTCTCGTCGATCAAGGTGGCTGGCGTGCCTTCCGCCACGCGAACCGTGGGCGGTGCCTCAGCGAAACGAATGACGAGACCCTCGGGGATCAACTGAACATCCGAGCCATCGGCACCATCCGTGGCGCCATACGAAAGAGCGTCCGCCTGCAGGTAGGCAATCAATTCCGCCGCGCCGACGCCATCGCGGATCGTTCCGTGGGAAACCCTGGCACCCCCATGACTGGTCACGACTGGCAGACTTCCACTCGGGGCGGCGACGTCGCCTCCCAAGTGCAAGTTGCCATCTAGGACGACGGCCGGCGCCTGGTGCGCATGCAATGCCGTCTGCAGCGGCAGTTCAGGACGTTCCCCAGCCGGCCCGGTGCTTTCTCCGCCGCATGCGATCAGCGTTGCCGTCAGGCCGCCGACAAGGCACCTGCACGGCAACTTGACCATCCGGCACCGGATCACTTGCCGTTTGCGTTCCTCACGCTGGACATTCATCCCACGCTCCTTCCCGCTCATGCTCCACACACGTGACCGATGCACAGGAATGCTCCGCCTTTACCATGACGCTCCGCCACGTTTCCGCAGACTCCGCGCTTCCCCGTTTGCCGGCTGCAGACTTTCGGCGCCCGCACCAGTTCGGATGCTGGATGCTGCACCGCATGGATCATGGTGGGTCAACGCTGAGGATTGTTCATCTCATTGTTCGCAGGAAACACCTCCTTCAGGAAGGGCAGGAATGCGATGTCGCGTGTTCCATGCACCGATGTCTTTATCCTGTTCCGGAACGTGTCGAGGGTGTGGCTGTCGCCGCGCAAGTCAATTGGCGCATGCGTTGCGGCTGATGCCGGAAAGGGCCACGGGCCATGCCGTCATTCCGACGCATCGGTCTTCGAGAGCGCCTCTTTCCCGAAATTCTCGACCGCCTCAAGGGTCTCGCGCACGTCGTCCCAGGTCGTGGCATCGTTGAGGATGCACATCCTGAGCGCGAACGTTCCGTGCAGCAGCGTGGACGACATGAACGCGGGGTCGTCCCAGAACATGCGGGCGAGCACGGTCCTGTTGACCTCTTCCAGCGCCGCCTCGTCCAGGCCGCTGTCCGCGGGATTGACGCGGAAGCAGACGATCCCCAGCGTCGCCGTGTTCATGGCCTCCAGGACCGGGCTCTCGCGAACATGGGCCTCGGCCCGGGAGGCCAGGTCCATCCCCTTCCCGACCGCGCGTCGGAACTTCGCCATGCCGAATGTCTGGACCGACATCCAGACTTTCAACGCCCGCGCCGAGCGGCTCAGCTGCAGGCCGAGATCGGAGAAGTTGGGATGGTTCGCCCCCCACACCGTATCCTGGAGGATGTCAGGGCGGACCCCGAATGCGTTCCTTAGGGTGTTCGCGTCCTTTACCAGCAGGCAGCCTGCCTCGTAGGGCTGGAAAAACCACTTGTGCGCGTCCAGCCCGATCGAATCGGCACGTTCGATCCCGCGAAGAAGCTGCCTGCCCCGTGCCGTCACCACGGCGAAGCCACCGTAGGCGGCATCGACATGCAGCCAGAGTCCCTCCGCCGTGCAGAATTCGGCCATCGCCTCGAGAGGGTCGATGGCGCCCGTTCCCACCGTGCCGGCGTTGGCGGCAACCGCGACGGGCGTGAAACCGGCCGCGCGGTCGTCGGCAACGGCGCGGGCGAGCGCTTGCATGTCCAGGCGAAAGTCCGCATCGCTCGGGATCATTCGAATGCACTCGCGTCGGACGCCGACGATCATCGCCGCGCGGGCGAGCGCACTGTGGCTCTGGTCGCTCATGTAGACCGTGGCGCGCTCGGGATGGCCCGCCGCCTCGCGCGCCGCAACGAAGGCGTCGACACTGGCGGCCGAGCCGCCGCTTGTGAAGAGTCCACCCGCGCCTTCCGGATAGCCGAGCCAGCGCCTGAACCAGTCAATGACGACAAGTTCCAGCTGGCTCGGGCCGCTTGCGACCAGCCAGGTGCACTGGTTGACGTTCCAGCCGGCGGCAATGAAGTCGGCGACCACGGCAGGCCAGGCAGGCGCCGAAGGGACGAATCCGAAGCACCGTGGGTGGTCGAGGCGCACAGTGAGCGGGAGCACGTCGCGCGTGACCCTCTCCATGATCTCGTCGACGGGCCGCCCGTCCTCGGGCGCGGCCTCCAGCAACTGCTCTTCGAGGACCTGCCGGAACTCACCCTCCCAGGCGTTCTCTCCAGGCAGGCTCTCAATGCGCTCCACCACGAGATCAAGCGCCTTGCGTCCAAGATCAAGCATCTGCTCGCGCGACATCTCCAGTTCGCCAACCATGTGAAATCCCATCCTTCCTTGCCTGCCACGGACGCGTCTGCCCGACCTTGGATCCGAAAATCAGGCATGCATGTCCCTTGACTTAAAGTTGCTAGCCCAAACACACGTGGCGCGGAAGCCAAATTTGGGGCGGTTGGCGGTTGTCCGGTTGAGGTCGCTCCTCCTGCGGCAAGGTCTCGCTGTTGAAAGGCCCGTTTTCCGGAGGCCGTCTCCGCACGATGCTGCCTTGAGCAACCAGATTCAGGTGTCTCAGCGCATGGCGCCGTCAAGCCCGATCTGGACCGGCAATCCTTGATGAGTGAGACAGATCCGGACCGGACAGTTCGCATGTTCCCGTAACTCGGCACTCCCAATTGGCTTGACGGCCCCCCAGCGAACGCGACGCCGCTCTTGCCAATCCCTGGACAGCCTGTTGTGACTCACGATCATGTCCCAACGGAAGGCCAAGCCATGCAATGTGAGACTTATCTGGTCACGGGGGCTCTGGGATGCATCGGTGCCTGGGTCCTGAAGCATCTTGTTGAGCGGAACGCAAAGGCCATTGCGGCGGATCTGAACACGGATCCAGTGCGCCCGCGTCTGATCATGGACGACGGTCAGATCGGGCAGGTTGACTGGCAAGTCTTGGACATCACCGATACGGAAGCGGTCAAGGCCCTTGTGGCGGAGGCAGGCGTGACCAGGATCATCCATCTGGCCGGACTGCAGATCCCGTTTTGCAAGGCCAATCCGCCATTGGGCGCCGCCGTGAATGTCGTCGGCACGGTCAACATGTTCGAAGCCGCTTTGGCCTCGGGCATGTCCAGCCTTGCGTACGCGAGTTCCCTTGCTGCACTTGGACCGTCATCCGCATACGATTCCTGGCCGGTTGGTGACGACGCCGCGCCCGACCCGCGCACGCTCTACGGAGTCTACAAGGTTGCAAACGAACAGACCGCCAGCGTCTATGCCGCAGACTCGGGCGTGGGAAGCGTCGGCCTAAGGCCCTGCGTTGTCTATGGCGTCGGACGCGACCAAGGCGTGACGGCCGACTTCGCCAAGGCAATCCTCGCAGCGGTGGCTGGCATGCCATTCCACATCAGATCTGGCGGAATCATACCAATGCAGCACGCCAGCGATGTCGCCAGGATGTTCATAGGCTGCGCTGACGCAGACATGGACGAGGCACGGGTCTGCAACATGCGAAACGACGTCATTTCGGTCCCTGACTTCGTGGAGCGTCTGACGACGGTCTTCCCCGATGCCCGAATTACGTACAACGTCGATGAAGAGTTCCCGTTCCCCGCTGACCTTGGCGATGAGGGTCTGAAAGAAATCCTCGGAGACGTCCCACATACTCCGCTGGAGGATGCCATACTCCAGGACGCGGCAATGTACCGCGATCTTCTGGACCGGGACCAGATTGACCTGGAACAGTTGAAGCAATAGGGGGATTTGCTCGTATGATGCGCATCTGGTCTGGTGAACACTCAGCCGGACGCCGTCCGCCCGGATGTCAAGCGACGGTGGCGACGATCCGACCCCCCACTGGAACCGGCGGCGTATCGTTGGCAATCTCGTACGGAGAACAAGGCATATGTGGTTGGCTTTGCACACGCGCTGCCTCACAAAGCGAACCTGGATTCCCGGCCATCAATAGCCTCCTCCTGTTCAAATCCTGACCTGGAATCTTGCGAGTTGCACAATTGTCAAACGCATCGCGACACAGGAATATTCTGATCGTCGATACTTGCATCGAGTTGAACGATGCCCGGTTTACGCCGCGATCCACCGCCAATCACGCTTCCCGAAGAACGGGAATCCCACAACTTGAGTAGGCCGCTATCCGAAGATCGACAGAATGCCCTGGAGGCCCTGCCGGATCAGGAAGTCAACCAGGAAAAAAAAAGCTGCCGTTGCGATGGTCAGCATGAAGACCATGGCAGAGGTGAGCACGACTTCACGCCGCGCTGGCCAGACAACCTTGGCAACTTCCGCGCGGACCTGCTGAATAAACTGAAGCGGATTTGTCATCGCCATGTTTCGTCCTCGTGCGTTTCGACGCAAATACGTGCTTCACGAATTGAATTCAAGGCTTGGTCCGGCAATCTTGGATAGCCGTCAAGTGCCATGGACACCAAAAAGTCCCTTCCGAATGGCAATGCCGCAACGCATTTATTCACCCCTGCAATACAGAAGCGTGGAGCTTGCCGTTGATTGAAAAAATTGAGGATTCATGCGCTTGGCTGAAATGGCGCCCGGTGACAAAGATCTCGCAAGCCGGAAAGGGCGGGTCTGCCGCCGATCTTCGCTACGGTATCACGTGGCACACACCGTGATTCCTGGCCCAAATTGGAAAATGGCACGACGGCTGACTTCGGGGGACATGCCGATTTCGGCATTACGGGCGAGCCTTGATATGTAACAGTCTCGGCGCGTCATGACAGGAAATTGGTGGGCCGATCTCTAGCAGGCGATAGGACACGCCCTGTTGCCTCGTCCACTGCACAAACACTGGAATTCCGTGGGGAGGTCCGACCGGATCCGCCGCCTCGCTCAGCGTCAGCGTGGACGGGTCGGCAAGCAGCATCAAGAAGACGGCCTCTCGGTCGTCGTCCTCGAACAGCAGCCGCTTCAGGCGATCATAGCCGCCGTTGAACGCGGGAAATCTTGATTTCAAGCCTCGCTATACCACCGGCACAAGGAGACTTTGAACCGACCAAAAATTCACTCGAAACATTCCAGAATCAGGCTTACGATCAGAATTTGCCGACGGCTTATTCGGCGCGCAGTTGCATGCAGTGCCGCGCCACGAATCCTCTGCACCGAGCATCACGCGGCTCTCGATTTGCCGTGCGCCTGATCTCCTCGGCCAGCCAACAAGCCCGCAACGGAGATGTCCTCGTCAAGATCCGCCCAGTGCAGACCCTCACCACATCCGATCAGCTCCCAATTCCGTAGCTGTTCTGCCGTGCCGTGCAACAATCTTGGGAACCACGCGAGCGGAACAGAAAGTTCCCGTCCATCATCAAGCACTACCCGGAATGAATCCGGCGAGAGGATCAGGTCCACGGCCAAGGGATCTGCTTCAAGATTCAAAGTGCGCATGCCATGCCTCCAAAAATTGTGCCTGATGCAGTTCAACCAGCTGTGCGATTTGCTTGATTTCGCGGGCACGCAAACGCTTGCTGGAATCCAATGCTACAGGCTGCAACCAGAACTTTGCAATCTTTTCGTTGGATGTAACGTGAACGTGTGGTGGCTCCCGCGGATCACCTTCGTCGCTGAAAAAGAAAAACCGATAGGGACCTTCCTTCAAGACTGTTGGCATCAGGCATTCCGTACATGTTTCCAAGCGCACTACCGGATAGGCGAATGTCGCGGCGTCGAACATTCTCGAATGTGTGCCTGATCTCAACGTGGGTCAAGCACAATGCCTGTTGCATCGGAAGGCGCGCGGCCCGTCCTTTGTAATAAGTACACTTCCCTCGTGTGCTTCGAGAATCAGAATAAGATCGAGGATGCTGCTGTAGTGGATGCAGTAAGGCAGGCCGAAGGCGGTAAGTGCCCGTGTGCGTCCATCCAAATCCCGCGCAGGCATGGGGGTGACCGGCGAGCATTTTCGCGCTCTGCCGGATCTGACTCACTACAGTTGCAGCGGCAGTCTCGTTGTCATAGGCAATATATGCTTGAATTTCCCGCAACCGCAGAAGCGCGCGAGGCATGAAAACAAGTTTCATGAAAGTCCAAGATCTTTCCAGACTTGTTTGGCAGGGATACGCCCCCCCCGCGTCAAGTTCGGCGCAGCCGGCCTCAATCTCGGCCGCAAGCCACTTGTCATAGCCCGCCTCAGATTGTGCATCGACAGAAGGTGGCTTGAACCGCCCCTCACCGTCCTTGATTGACGCACACGTTTCCATGGCCGCACTTTATCCCAATGGTCGCAACCCGCAACGGGCTCATTCGGATTGCTATACAGTCCGTCGATTTAGTGCTGCGGATCGAGACTATTCCCGTTCCGCTCAAATTGCGTAGGACTGAATTCAGAGACCCAATTTATGTCCGCTAGCGGCGGTTATGGTCGCCTGAACATTGGTCCTGGCGGGCTGTGGAGGAAGCGACAGCGATAACACGACCGAGCCAACGACGACGACGGATCCCACTCCTCCGCCTCCGAGCGGGAACGAGCAGGTGCACCGGTCCGACCAGGCTATCCGGAACGCTCTGGTTGCACGCAACACCGCCGCTCGCCAGCACTCAATCAGGTGCGAAGCAAGTGCGTCGTATTGACTCGCCACCGTTCTATTCATGCGCTGAGGTGGACCGGTGCGCTTGCACATAAGCCACCAACACGGCAGCCATGCGAGCGGTGTAGCCCTTCGGGTTCTTCGCCTTGAAGAACTCAATCACTTCTAGAGGCACGCGTAGACTTACATTGGGTTTGGTACGGGGGGCGTCAATTTGGCTTGCGCAAACCACGCCTCGTCCAGCTCTGGAATGTCGCTTTTGTCAATTTGATCATCAGACAGCTGCGCAAGTTGGTCAAAGGTCATAGGACATTCGTATCGCTTGTTCATATCCACTCCTTTTCGCCCTTGTCGCTGGTCGTGCAGAGATGATCCTGCAAGCTCCATCACGGCTTGTATGGACAACCACTGCGACAGCCAGGCCGTCAATCATGCCAATGCTGACTTCTCACAACTCGTCATGTTCAATGCGGTCATCCAACAAATCCAAGGTGTAGCCGCCAAAAATCCTACTTGCATCCTTAAAGCTCAAGCCATGCTTCGCGATGTTCTGCAGGTCTTTGTCGTCGTCCCACTCAATGAGCATTGTCTGCCACTTAAGTCAGCGTAATACATTTTGTAATACAAAGTCAGGCAGCGCGATGTCGTGCTCGCTGATGATCTCGAAGACACGTCTGTCGAGCGGGTTGCAGCCAGGTGCCATTTAGGCATGATGTGAAGCTCGCCGTCGCTGTCCGCGACCTGGCCTCCGTTCCGCTCCAGCCCGAGAACGTGCCTGTTGTCGGCCGGCTTCTCGATCTCGGCGGCATGGCAGACGACGGCGTGCCACTTGCCAAGCTCGCGCTTCAGGAGCGGGGAGACGGTCCTGCCGCCAGGATAGAGGTTCCCGCCCTTGCGGCGTATCTTCAGCGCGCCAAAGGACGGAACGTCCAGCGTTCCGTCCCTGACCTTGACGCCGGAGATGACAGAGATGCTGTTGAAGAACGCCCTTCCCTTGAGTCTTGGGAACCCCGGCTTTTTGCCGTTCCTCTCGCGGCGAAAAAAGTAACGAATGGTTTCGTCGGGCCGCTTGAGAGTGCCGCGCTGGATGGCGACCGGACATTCGGCCATATCCGGCATGTCCCGCCGGCACTCGGTCAGCACCCTGCACTGGTCGAAACTGGTTACGCTACTGCCGATCTTCCGTAAGCGATGGAGTGGACGCCCCCTCCGAACGGCGTCACTGTGCGCCAGAGAAAACGCCAGACGAGCTGCGCGTTAAAGCAAGGAGGAGAGCGTCCATGGAACAGGCTACCATCATCGGCATCGACATTTCAAAGAAGA